>NZ_JBHRTP010000101.1:0-83490 GCF_042646465.1 Pseudundibacterium arcticum | reverse complement strand
CAAGGGGACATTTCTACTTTGCAGGAAAAGGGACATTTCTACTTAGCGTTGACAGCATCTAGATACTATGGCCGCCACTTTCTTTAATCAGCGGCCATGCACGACGCAGATAATAAAGCATCGACCATACAGTCAACAATGCAGCCACACCCAACAGCCAGTTGCCCACATTGCGGGTATCGACAATGCCGAATACGGATGGATAATAAAGCAGCATCGGGATCGCGATCATTTGCGCGGCTGTTTTTATTTTCCCGATCGAACTGACCGCCACCGATCTCGACGCGCCGATTTGTGCCATCCATTCGCGCAACGCGGAGATGGCGATTTCCCGGCCAATGATGATGAACGCGATAATGGCATTAACATTGCGAAATTCGACCAGCACCAGCAGCGCGCCGGCCACCATCAATTTATCCGCAACCGGATCAAGAAAAGCGCCAAACGAGGATGTTTCATTCCAGCGCCGCGCCAAGTATCCATCGAACCAGTCGGTCAATGCGGCCACAATAAAAATGGCCGAGGACGCGAGGCCTATGTCCAGCGGCGAGAGCCAGCCTTTCGGCAGATAGAAGACGCCGACGACCAGTGGAATCAGCGCGACGCGCAACCAGGTGAGCAGGATCGGAATATTGAATGGCATAGTGGAATCGTATCTATTCTTTGATGTCGGGACCTTCAAGCGCCGGACAGAATACTTGCTTTGCATCATTGCATTAAATGATTTATGCAATTTAACGCAATTTAGTGCAATTGTTTGTAAATTTCTTCTGCCAGTTGGCGTGAAATACCCTCGACCGTACTCAGATCTTCAACGCTGGCGTCCACCACGCCGCGCAAGCCGCCGAAGCGCGCCAGCAATTTTTGTCGGCGCTTGGCGCCAATTCCCTCGATTTCTTCCAGCCGTGACGTCTGTCGCGTCTTGGCGCGCTGGGCGCGCATGCCGGTGATCGCGAAGCGATGCGCCTCGTCGCGAATCTGCGCGATCAGCATCAAGGCAGCGGATTCCTTACCCAGTTCCTGCGGTGCGCGGCCATCGACGAACACCAGGGTCTCCAGGCCGACCTTGCGGCCCTCGCCTTTAGCCACGCCAACGATCAGGCTGATATCGAGGCCGAGTTCGACGAATACCTGGCGCGCGATTTCGACCTGGCCCTTGCCGCCGTCAATCAGCACGATGTCGGGCATCACGCCGTCGCCGTTCGCGACTTTTTCGTAGCGCCGGGTCAACACCTGGCGCATGGCTGCGTAATCGTCGCCCGGCGTGATGCCATTGATGTTATAGCGCCGGTATTCGCCGTTTTGCATCGCGTGGTGATGGAACACCACGCATGATGCCTGCGTCGCCTCGCCTTGGGTATGGCTGATGTCGAAGCATTCGACGCGCAGCTGGTCGATGTCGGCGATGTCGATGCCGAGCGCATCGACCAGCGTGCGTGTCCGCGACTGCTGCGATCCCTGTTCGGACAACAGGCGTGCCAGTGAAATCTCGGCACCCTTGATCGCCATTTCCAGCCATTGGCGGCGCTGGCCTTGCGGCTGGAACAGCAGGTTGATGCGATGCCCGCATTGCTCGGTGAGCGCGATGATCAGGGCCGGCTCGTCCAGTTCGATATTCAGAATCAGTGTGTTTGGGATGAATTTTTCGATGTAGTGCTGCGCCAGGAAAGCCTTCAGCACTTCGACATCAACCGTGCGACCGGCCTCATCGTCGCCGCTATCGCCGTCGACGCCATCCATCAGCCGCTGCGCGTCGTCCAAGTGGGTCGGGAAATATGCACGGTCGCCGAGGTGGCGCCCGCCCCGCACCATCGCCAGATTCACGCAGGCACGTCCGCCCTGCACGATCACCGCCAGGATATCGATGTCGGCATCACCGCTGGTTTCCATGCTTTGCTGATGCAGCACGCGCGACAATGCCGTCATCTGATTACGCACCAGCGCGGCCTGCTCAAACTTGAGCTCGGACGCGAACGCGTGCATTTTGGCCTCCAGCGCTTCCAGCACCTCGGTTTGGCGACCGCGCAGAAATTTCGCCGCATTATCGACGTCGATCTGGTAATCCTCGGGCGCGATCGCATTCACGCAGGGCGCACTGCAGCGGTGGATCTGGTGCAGCAGACAGGGTCGTGTGCGATTGGCAAACACGCTGTCCTCACAGGTGCGCAGCTGAAATACCTTCTGCAGGATCTGCAGCGATTCCTTGACCGCCCATGCGCTGGGAAACGGGCCGAAATATTGGTTCTTCCTGTCGATCGCGCCGCGGTAATACGCCATCCGCGGCACGTCCTGGCCGGTGATTTTCAGGTAGGGATAGGATTTATCGTCGCGAAACAGGATGTTGAAGCGCGGCTGCAAGGTCTTGATCAGGTTGTTTTCCAGGATCAGCGCCTCGGCCTCGCTGCGCGTCACGGTCGTTTCCAGTCGCGCGATGCGTTCGACCATCATCGCGATGCGCGAGCTGCTCAACGTCTTTTGGAAATAGCTGGAAACGCGCTTCTTCAGGTCACGCGCCTTGCCGACATATAGCACCTTGTTGTCGGCGTCGAAGTAGCGATATACGCCGGGCAAATGCGGCAGCTTGCCGACAGTGTCGAGCACGACCTCGCGTGACGTAGGAGCTACCGATTCAGCCATTGGACCAACATCAACTTAAACAAGCACAGCATGCATTTTTACAGATATTGTGGGAGTATATGCATAAAACATGGTTCATGCGCATGATTCATGGCGGCATTTAAAAATACACCATCCAGTATAATTTACGCCCACAGTGCGATTCAAGTTACCGCGAGGGCTTCCGCGACCTGTTTGGCGGCCTTGTAGCGCGCTTCTTCTTGTAGCATATCCCATGTCAATGGAATGGACTGCGGTAGCAGCGCATTGATGCGCGCTGCCGACAGACGTGCCGCAACGCCGCTATCCGGCCGCAGCCCTGCCAGCAATTGATCGGCCTTGTCCGGTGCATTGCAGATCAACACCATGTCGCAACCGGCAGACAACGCGGCTTGCGCACCGTCGATCACACTGCCGGCGACGCTTGCGCCTTCCATACTGAGATCGTCGCTGAAGATGACGCCGTCAAAACCGAACTCTTTGCGCAGCATCGACAGCCATTTCTTGGAAAACCCGGCTGGATGCTGGTCGACTTTAGGATAAATCACATGCGCCGGCATCACCGCCGCCAGGCTCATGCCGAGCCAGTCGTACGGCGCGGCGTCGTCGGCCAAAATGGCTTTCAGCGTGCGCTGATCGACCGGGATCGCGACATGCGAATCGGCCTGCACGAAGCCATGACCGGGGAAATGCTTGCCGCAATTGGCCATGCCGCCCAGCGCCAGACCGTGGTTCAGGCTCTTGGCGAGCAGACTGACTACGCGCGCATCGCGATGGAAAGCGCGGTCGCCGATCACGCTCGATTCGCCGTAATCGAGATCGAGCACCGGTGTAAACGACAGGTCGACGCCGCAGGCGCGCAATTCGGTGGCCAGCACGTAGCCGACGTCGGTGGCGGCCTTGGTCGCCGCCAGCACGTCGCGATCCCATAACTGCCCGAGCTTGCGCATCGCCGGCAGTCTGGTAAAACCATCAGTCTTGAAACGTTGCACGCGACCACCTTCGTGATCAACCGCGATCAGCAGACCGGGACGCGCGGCGTGGATCGCTGCCGTCAGCTGTGTCAGTTGCTGACGATTCTGGTAATTGCGTGCGAACAAAATGACGCCGCCGGTCAGCGGATGGTCCAGCCGACGGATGTCGTCGCCATCGAGCGTGGTGCCGACCACGTCAAGCATGATTGGACCGAGTTCGTTTTTTGTAGTCATTATTTTCTCTTAATATTCCCGATTTTCCCGGCACCCATCATTGCGCCAATCAGGCGGGATGACCGATTTTCTCGACTATTACAAAGGCGACCGCATATTCTTCTTCATCGGTAATCGAGACCTGCGCCTTCAGCTTGTTTTCCTGCATGAATTCTTCCAGCGCACCGCTGGTCACCACCACCGGCCGGCCACCCGGCGCATTCAGCGTCTGCATCGCGCGCCAGTGCATCGGCATGCGCATGCCGAGACCGATCGCTTTTGAAAACGCTTCCTTGGCAGCGAAACGGGTAGCCAGAAAGCGCAGTCCGCGCGCTTCGACCTTGGCCTTGCGCTGCAGGTATTTTTCCATCTCTTGCGGTCCCAGGATTTTCTGCGCGAAGCGTTCGCCGTTGCGCGCCAGCGCCGCCTCGATCCGTGCGATCTTGATGATATCGGTGCCGATGCCGTAGATCATGTTCGCTCCCGTTCAGGGGATTCAGGCACGCGCCGCCAACCGCGCGCTGTGCATGATGGCCTTCATCTCGCGCACCGCATTTTGCCAGCCAACGAATACCGCGTGCGCAACGATCGCGTGGCCGATGTTGAGTTCGGCGATATCGGCAATCGCTGCGATCGCCTGCACATTGCTGTAGTGCAGGCCGTGACCGGCATTGACCTTGAGGCCGCGGCGCACCCCTTCGAGCACGCCCTGCCGGACCCGTTCCAGTTGCTGTTGCTGCTCGGCGGCGGAGTGGGCGTCGGCATAGCGTCCGGTGTGCAGCTCGATGACCGGCGCGCCGGCCTCCACCGCCGCCTGGATCTGCGCCGCATCGGCATCGATGAACAGGCTGACGCGGATGCCTTCCGCCTGCAGTTGTTTGACTGCGGCCTGCACTTGCGGGAAATAACGCACCACGTCGAGGCCGCCCTCGGTCGTCACCTCGGCCCGGCGCTCAGGCACCAGACAGGCGTCCTGCGGCTTGATGCGACAGGCAAAATCGATCATTTCGCTGGTGACTGCCGATTCCAGATTCATCCGGGTGCGCAGTTGTGGGCGAATCGCTTCGACGTCGGCGTCCCTGATGTGGCGGCGATCCTCCCGCAAATGCAGCGTGATCACGTCGGCGCCCGCCTCTTCCGCCTGCAACGCCGCCTGCGCCGGGTCCGGGTAGCTGGTGCCGCGCGCATTGCGCAAGGTGGCGACATGATCGATATTGACGCCCAATTCGAGGGCGGGATTGCTCGGCTGCAGGAAGCTCATGGGATTGTGCTCGATATTTGCTGATGAATTTACTGATGAATTTGCTGATGAATTTGCTGACTAAGTTGTTGACTGAGCTACTGACTAAGTTGCAGACCAGGTTGCAGACGGTTCGGATGAATGCAGTGCAAATTTACTGAGGCCTTGCGCATCCCGGCTCCGCCACCGCCACTGCCACCAATTTTTTACTTATTTCCAAGGAGTATATATCAACTCCTCTTCATTTAATTGCGGAATGCGATGTAAATGTCAGGAGTATATAGCCAAATTACTGCTCATAACTGCATCAAATCAAGCAAGATCTGTCGTGTGTTGAGCGGCACACCGCCCAGATGATGCGCCAGCAGGAAACGCATCAGAAACTTGCTCTGTATCTGGGTGCTTGCATCAGAATAATCTTCGCGTTCCATGTCGAGCAGGGTCTTGCCGGCGACGCGCGGCCACTGGTCCGCCCCCATCGCCGGACGCGGACCACGTTCCGGATCGACCACATACAGCAGGTCCGGCTGCAGCTTCTGCCCGGTCACGGTGCAGATGGTAAAGTCGCCGGCGACGCCGGTCTCTTTCAGTAACGCGCGTTCGAATTTGCGCAGCACGATCGGCGGTGATTCGCCATGCGCCAATTGATTGAGCGTCGCGACGTAGTGGTCAAACAACCCGGGATGCGGATCGTCACGCGCCAACAGCTTGACCAGCAGTTCATTGAGGTAAAAGCCGCTGAGCAGCGCCGATTTTTCCAGCGGCAGCAGACCGCCAACCCATTCCGCCACCGTCAGCGTGCGCAACTCCGATTTGCCGCTCCAGCCGATCGACAGCGGTTGAAAGGTCTGCAAAACCCCGCGCAGCTTCGACAGCGGTCGCTTGGCGCCCTTGGCCACCAGCGCGACGCGGCCATGGTCGCGCGTCAGCATGTCGACGATCAGGCTGGTTTCCTTGTAGGGGTAGCTGTGCAGGACGAAGCCCGGCTGGCCGCTGATGCGCAGCTCTTTGGTCGGCGCCCTGCTTCGCTGGCCGCTTGCGCCGGCTAGCGCGCCGGAGCGCTCGTCTTTTGGTATGGCTGTCGGTTGCGCCGGGCCGTCATCGGTGACGGATCGGGCTGATGCCGCCACTGCTGTGGCCGCATTGGTGTCGATGGGAACGGAGTGAGCGTCCGCTGAGGATGTCACGTCGGCAGGGGTCAGGTCCATTGCACAATGTGCCGTTCAGGCTGTTGCAGTGCCGTCGTACATCGTTTACTCGTAGCCGTAGGCGCGCAAGCCGGCTTCGTTGTCAGCCCAGCCGGATTTGACCTTGACCCAGATTTCCAGATACACCGGGCCGCCGAACAGCTTTTCCATGTCGAGCCGGGCCTGGGTCGAGATGTCCTTCAGGCGTGCCCCCTTGTTGCCGATCACCATCGATTTGTGGGTGTCGCGCTCGACCAGGATCGCGGCGAACACGCGGCGCAAATCGCCTTCCTGCTCGAACTTCTCGATCAGTACCGTGCTGGTATAGGGCAGCTCATCGCCGACAAAGCGAAACAGTTTTTCACGCACGATTTCGGACGCCAGGAATTTCTCGCTGCGGTCGGTAATATCGTCCTCGCCAAAGACCGGCTGATTTTCCGGCAGCAGGCGCTTGATCTCGCCTTGCAAATTATCGAGCTGAAAGCTCAGCTTGGCCGACACCGGCACCACTGCCGAAAAATCGTGCTTGGCGGCGATCTGCTGTGCGAATGGCAGCAGCACCGCCTTGTCCTTGACGCGGTCGGATTTATTGATGACCAGGATGCAGGGCACGTCGTTCGGAATCTGGTCCAGCACCTGCTGATCCGCCGGGCCGAAGGTCCCCGCTTCGATCACATACAGGATCACGTCGGACGAGATCAGTGTGTTGGTGACAGTCTTGTTCAGCGTTTTGTTGAGCGGATTTGAATGGCGCGTCTGAAAGCCCGGCGTATCGACGTAGATGAATTGTGCACCGGGGACGGTCTGGATGCCAGTGATCCGATGACGCGTGGTCTGTGCCTTGCGCGACGTAATACTGACCTTGGCGCCGATCAGCACGTTCATCAGCGTCGACTTGCCGACGTTGGGGCGCCCGACGATCGCAATATAACCGCAACGAAATGGCGTAGTTGATGTGGAATCTGAGGCGGAATCGGTCATGCTGTCTTCGTTTGTGTGATGTTGGCGGATGCAGTCGGCTCGGCTGGCGCATGCGAGCTTTCCTTCGCGTGGGCACGGATGTCGCTCTTTGGCTCGCTTTTTGGCTCGCTTTTTGCGTCAGCCTTGATATCAGTGGCATTGACCTGCTTGCCGTCGTGCTTGTGTTCTTTTTTGGGTTCGGTCTTCGCGCCATGCTGCGCGCTCTGCACAGTGTGTTTGGGCACGGGCACTGCCGCGTCTGGCTGAATCGTGGCAATGCCGGCCAGCTTCAACTGCGACGTGCGCGGCTTGCTCTTGCGGGTCGCACCGGGGGTCTTCACCAATGCGGCCAGCGCCATTTCCAACGCCAGCTTGGCTGCCGCCTGTTCGCCGGCGCGCCGGCTGCCGCCAGTGCCGAACACCTTGATGTCCAGCTTTGGCACCAGACATTCAATCTCGAATTCCTGGCTATGGGCAGCGCCGTGGGTAGCCACCACATTGTATTGCGGTAACGCGATTTTTTTGCTTTGCAGGTATTCCTGCAACAGTGTCTTGGCGTCCTTGCCGAGTGTCTTCGGGTCGACCGACTCCAGGATCGGGATGTACAGCGCACGGATCACATCGCGTGCCGCGTTGAAGCCGTCGTCCAGGAAAATGGCGCCTAGCAAGGCCTCCAGCGTATCGGCCAGGATCGACGGGCGCCGGAAACCGCCCGACTTCAACTCGCCCTCACCCAGCCGTAAAAACTGGGACAGCTCCAGCCGCTGCGCAATTTCATACAGTGACTGCTGTTTGACCAGATTCGCGCGCACGCGCGAAAGATCGCCTTCATCGATATCGCTGTAGCGCTCATACAGCAGCGACGCCACCACACAGTTCAGGACGGAATCGCCGAGAAATTCCAGCCGTTCGTTATGCAAGCCGCTATGGCTGCGATGCGTCAGGGCTTGCTGCAGCAACGCAGTGTCCTTGAACGTATGGCCTAGCCGATTTTGCAATAACATTACATCCATAAAGCTGTGGCGGTCACTCGACCGCTTTCCTGGTTGATTTATTCGCGGTCGTGCCGCTGTATTCGATCAGCAGGCTGACCGGTACGAACAACTGGATCTTCTTCTGGTAGGCAAAGCTCACTTCCACCTGCTCGCCATCCTTGCTGATGTCCAGGTCCTTGCCGTGGATCGAATCGATGTAGCCGACATCGGCCTGCCGATCGAAAGCCGACTGAATCTCGCGCACCGTGGTGCCGGCCGATTTGGCTGACACGATCGCCTTCTTGATCGAGTTGTATTCGATAACGGTCGGAACTACCTTCATGCCGAGTACGGCGATCATCCCAATGATGGCCAGTATAACAATCAAGCCAACCAGTGAGACACCGCGCTGCTGATACTTTGACCCGTAATGCATTGATTCGCTCCCCTGTTTGACTTATTGAAAACTGCCGATGCGCTTGATGTTACTCAGATTCATCCAGACAAAAAATGCTTTTCCGACAATATTTTGATCGGGCACGAAGCCCCAATAGCGGCTGTCGAGACTGTTATCGCGATTATCCCCCATCATGAAGTATTGTCCAGTTGGTACCGTACAGGCAAAACCTTCATCGTTGTAGCCGCATAACTCGCGCTGCGGAAAGTTATGCGGATTCGGCACATAGGCCGGTGCCTGCTCGTCGTTCAGTATCTTGTGGTCGACGCCGAGCAGATTTTCGCTAAATTGCTTGGAGTAGCTGAGGCGCTCTTCATCCAGATAATCCGGCAGCGGCTGGTAAGAAACTCCTTTACCATTTACCGTTAATCGCTTGTTTTTATACACTATTTTATCACCCGGCACGCCGACCACGCGCTTGATGTAATCGAGCGACGGATCTTCCGGATATTTGAATACCATCACGTCGCCGCGCTGCGGATGGTTCACGTCGACGATTTTCTTGTTGATGATGGGCAGGCGTATGCCATAGGTGAATTTATTGACCAAAATCAAATCACCGATCTGCAAGGTCGGAACCATCGAGCTCGATGGAATCTTGAACGGCTCATACAAGAACGAACGCAGGAAAAACACCAGTGCGATGACCGGAAAAAAACTGCCCGAATACTCGATCCAGGCTGGTTGCTTGAGCAGATTGGCTTGCATGGCGGCGCGCCCGCTCTCCTGCAACTTGATGCCTTCACCGCTCAGCTTGAGATTGCGCGCATCGAATTCCCGCAACGCCGTATCGGCCCTGACGCGCCGCTGTTTGGCCAGATAGAACACATCGAGGAACCAGATGATGCCGGTACCCACCATTAATACGAACAAAATTAATGCAAAATTACCCAGGATTGCTTGCAGGTTCATTTCTCGTCCACTTGTAGGATTGCCAAAAATGCTTCTTGCGGGATCTCGACCGAGCCGACTTGTTTCATGCGCTTCTTGCCGGCCTTCTGTTTTTCCAGCAGCTTGCGTTTGCGGCTGATATCGCCACCGTAACATTTGGCCAGCACGTTCTTGCGCAGCGCCTTGACGTTCTCGCGCGAGATGATATTCGAACCAATGGTCGCCTGGATCGCCACGTCGAACATCTGACGCGGAATCAGTTCACGCATCTTGGCGGCGACCGCACGACCGCGGAACTGGCTGTTGGAACGATGCACGATGATCGCCAGTGCGTCCACCCGCTCGCCGTTGATCAGCATGTCGACCTTGACCACGTCGGATGGCCGGTATTCCTTGAACTCGTAGTCCATCGACGCATAGCCACGCGAGGTGGATTTCAGCTTGTCGAAGAAATCGAGCACGATTTCCGCCATCGGCATTTCGTACACCAGCTTGACCTGCTTGCCGTGGTAGGTCATGTCGCGCTGGACACCGCGTTTCTGCGTGCATAGCGTGATGACGGAACCAACGTATTCCTGCGGCATATACAGATTGACCGTGACGATCGGCTCCCGCACTTCCTCGATGCTAGGCGGGTCCGGCATCTTTGATGGATTGTCGACATTGATCACCTTGCCGTTGTGCAGCACGACCTCATACACTACGGTCGGCGCGGTGGTGATCAGGTCCATGTCGAATTCACGTTCCAGCCGCTCTTGCACAATTTCCATGTGCAACAGGCCCAGGAAGCCGCAGCGGAAGCCAAAGCCGAGCGCCTGCGAAACCTCCGGCTCGTACTGCAACGCAGCGTCGTTCAGCTTCAACTTTTCAAGCGAATCGCGCAGCGCATCATATTGATTGGCCTCGACCGGGAACAGGCCTGCGAACACCTGCGGCTGTATTTCCTTGAAGCCTGGCAGCGGTTCGGTCGCCGGTTTGCCGGCCAAAGTCACGGTGTCACCCACCTTGGCGGCCTTCAACTCCTTGATGCCCGCGATGATGAAACCGACCTGACCAGCCGACAGCGTGTCACGCGATAACGATTTCGGCGTAAATACACCGACGCTTTCGACCAGATGCTGAGTACCGCTCGCCATCAGCAGAATCTTGTCTTTTGGACGCAGGGTACCGTTGATCACGCGCACCAGCATCACGACGCCGACGTAGTTGTCGAACCAGGAATCGACGATCAACGCCTGCAACGGCGCGGTCGGATCGCCCTTGGGCGGCGGCACCAGCGCAATCAGCGATTCCAGCACATCCTGCACGCCCAGTCCGGTCTTGGCCGAACAGTGCACTGCGTTGGTCGCGTCGATGCCGATCACGTCCTCGATTTCCGCAATCGCATTCGCCGGATCGGCATTCGGTAAATCGATCTTGTTCAACACCGGCACCACTTCGACGCCAAGGTCGAGTGCGGTATAGCAGTTGGCGACGGTTTGTGCCTCGACCCCCTGGGAAGCGTCGACCACCAGCAGCGCGCCTTCGCAGGCCGACAGCGAGCGACTGACTTCGTAGCTGAAATCGACGTGTCCCGGGGTATCGATCAGGTTCAGGTTATAGGTCTGGCCGTCGCGCGCCTTGTACATCAGCGCCGCGGTCTGAGCCTTGATCGTGATGCCCCGCTCGCGCTCGATATCCATCGAATCGAGGACCTGCGCCCCCATCTCGCGGTCAGACAGGCCGCCGCACAACTGGATAATGCGATCAGCGAGCGTGGATTTGCCATGGTCGATATGGGCGATGATCGAGAAATTGCGAATATTGTTCATTAACTAATTAACTAGTGCGGTAACTGGTGCGATTAACTGAAATTCGGGAAATGCGGTCGATTGGCGGCGATCACAAAAAAGGCGCTCCGAGCAGGGTTGACCCCTAGGCGAGCGCCTTTACGACAAGCTTGTTCGACCACGCATTTTACCGGATTTCAGGGGGGAAAGGCTGTGTTATCCGGGTCAGACGCCTGGTCGCGATGTTCAAACCCCTTCCAAACCGCGGAAACGACGCGCTGTCAGCCGTGTTCCGGCGACGGTCCATTCGGTGCGCCGCGCCGGAACGCGATGCGATGCCAACTCTTGCCAGCCTGCGCGACGCAACCTGCGCGGCGCAATCTCCAGAACCTGCTTTACTAGAGTTATGGGGGGTATACCAAGAAAATCGACCATCGCCCTTGAATCTAAAGGGCGTCAAAATATACATACGCCAGTATATTCCAATGATTTTTTGTGACCCCTGCGACAAACGCAGCCGCCGCGACACAGCTCATCATGCCGCCGGCTGCCCTACCAAATACGCCCTGACTCGCGCCTCGTCCAGAAAATAGTGGCACAACTGCTCATGGAACACCGGCTGCGCGGCAGCGCCACGTTGCGCCACCAGTACCGGCACCAGCTCATCATATTGCGCCAGCAGCGTGTCATCGGCATCGACATCGACCACATCGAGTGTAAACGCGTAGTCGGACTGCAATGGCTGCAACGCCTGCAGCATGTCTTCACATAGATGGCAATAAGACCGGGAATACAAGATGAAGTGCATGGCGGGGTCAAAGGTACATCAGCGGATATGGAGAATGTCAGGTCGGATCGCAATCACGGCAATCACGACAATATAATTTAAGGGGCCGCAGGCGCGAAAGCGACCTGCAGCCCAATGCTTGCTACGTCCGCGAATTTCACGTGTTAGTACGTATTAGCTCGCACTCGGCCTAATCGACACGAACTGCGAAGTGTCTCCGCGCCGCACCAGCAAAGCCGCCATTTTCTTGCGATCGAGCTTCGCTACCAGTCCGTTGAACTGCTGAGCGTCCTTGATATCGGTATTGTTCAGACGCAGAATGATGTCGCCGGCGCGCAGTCCGGCACGTGCGGCGGCACCTTCCGCCGCATCGACGAGCACGCCGGTGGTTGGCGCCAGTTCCTTTTTCTGCGCGTCAGTCAAGTCACTGACGTTCAGGCCGAGGGCGTTCGCGACCTGCTCCTGTTTCGATTTCTTGTCGTCCTTTTTCGCCTGTTTTTCGACTTCCAGCTCGGTCACGACCAGGCTGACGTCGCGCGTCACCCCCTTGCGCCACAGTGTCAGGGTCGAGCGCGTGCCGGGTTTGGTGCCGCCCACCAGGCGCGGCAGGTCGGAGGCTTTGTCGATCGACACGCCGTTGAATTTGAGGATAATGTCACCTGCCTCCAATCCTGCCTTTTCGGCAGGGCTGCCGGTTTCAACCCGCGCCACCAGCGCACCTTGCGCCTTCGGCAAGCCGAGCGATTCGGCCACATCGCGGTTGACTTCGCCGATCTGCACGCCGAGCCGGCCACGCGTAACCCGACCTGAGGCTTTCAGCTGATCTGCCACGCGCATCGCTTCATCGATCGGCACTGCAAACGAAATCCCCATATAGCCACCCGAACGGCTATAAATCTGTGAATTGATGCCGATGACTTCACCGCGCATATTGATCAGCGGACCGCCCGAATTTCCGGGATTGACCGCAACGTCGGTCTGGATCAGCGGCAGGTAATCGCCGGTGTCACGGGCTTTGGCCGACACGATCCCGGCAGTGACGGTATTGTCCAGATCAAACGGCGAACCGATCGCGATTACCCACTCGCCAACCTTGATCTTGTCCGAATCACCCAGCGTGAGGCGCGGCAGATTGGCACCGTCCACCTTGACCAGGGCGACGTCGGTACGCTTGTCTACGCCGATGATCTTGGCCTTGAATTCGCGCTTGTCTGTCAACTTGACGTAGACCTCGTCGGCACCGTCGACCACGTGCGCGTTGGTCAAGACATACCCATCAGCCGAAATAATGAAGCCGGAGCCGACCCCACGCTGAACTTCTTCTTCCTGCTGCGGCGGAACCTGTTTGCGGCCGCGCGGCGCTTCTTTGGGCCCTGGCTGGCGCGGCATCGGCACACCGAAGAAGCGGCGGAAGAATTCCTGCATGTCTTCATCGTCGGCGCCAGGCATGCCTTGTGGCGTCTTGATTTTTTCAGTGGTGCGGATATTGACCACGGCCGGCCCGGTTTTCTCGACCAGTTCGGTAAAGTCGGGCAAACCGGCTACCGATACTGCGGCAACTGCGGGCGTCGCAACGCCGCACAGCGCCGGCGCGAAAAATATGACCGATGTGCCAAGCACGGCGGCGGACAAGGTTTTACCAAGGGAAGCGAAAAATTGAATGCGCATTTTCATAGAATTTTTATTTGGGTTTATATTCAATTGAGTTTGCTACTTGTTTAAGCGCTGCAGCCGGCACTTCGCCGACGATGGTAAGCCAAAAATCACCCTGCCGTTTTCCCATGATATTCATCGCGCCCTGCTGCATCGAGCCTTCGGTGCGGCTCTGCGTACCGGGTTCGATAAACACCGAGATCGCGGCAAGCCCGTCAGAAAAAACGATTTGCGAGACTTCGCGTTGACTCAGCGGATGGACATTCGCTGAGCCGGAATTTGTGGCCGGCGCATCCGTTACCAGTCGTTTCATTTCGCGCGTTTTCTTGAACCCAGGGGGCACCCATTTGACGGTCCAGCCGGTCATGCTGACCTGACTCATCACCGCATTTTCAACGTGCCAGCCGGCAGTGTTGCCGAAACTCGATTTAACCCGACTGCGATCGATGTCGCCGATTTCGAGCTGGGTAAACGCGATCTGTTCGACCACTTCCTTTTTTTCATTCAGGGTTTGCGCGCGCAACAACAAACCGGTCGACTTCTCGGCCCACAGCTTGTAACCAAAGCGCAAATTGTCTTTCGGATCCAGCAAGATGGCCTGACATTCGTAGCCGGCAACGCGGCCGGTTTCGGCCTTCTTAATGTTGTAGTGTTCGGCCAGATCGGACGGATTGGCGGCCAGGATCGCCGGGAACACGTCCTGCGCGACGCGCTTTTCGACCAGAACGGTCTTCGCCTCCGGCATATACGCGGCGATTTCTTCGTTATTGCGGATGTATTCGCGCGGCTTGCCATCCAGGATTTCCAGTTTCTCAATCTCGTTTTTTCCGTCCAGCACATGCGTAATGCGAGAAGTACGAAACTGATTGGCCTGTTGGTAGATGAAGGTGCCGGAATAATTCAGCTTTTGTGCCGCCGCCTGGATCTTTTTCAGCCACAGTTGTGCTTCCCGCTTCTCGGCGAGTGGGTCGCTATTTTCGGCCTGTGCTGAAAATCCGATGAAACTGTACAAGACGACGACAAACTGAAGCAAGACTAGTGTCTGCCGCATAGATTATTTTTCTGTATCGGTTGCGAACGTGGCCGAACGCGCGTATTGCGCTGTGCTGTACACGGATGGAGAAAAGCGCTGATGCGCCAGCAGGTAATCGTCGATGTCCGGATCGCGCAACATCACGTCTGCCTGTGCCGCAACGGTACCAACGACAGCCGGTGTTCGCTGTGCCACGACGCTAATCGCAGGGTCGGCAGCGGGTGCGCGCACCGCCAGCAAAGTCTGGTTGCCCGACCCGGACGTGCCGCCAGTGGCACCATTGAGTGCCACCATCAGCTGCGGCGCTGCAACAAAGGCCACGCTTGCCACGACGCCAGCCAGCGCCGCCATGCCCGGGACTGCGAACCGCTTGAGCGACCAACGGCGCACCGGCGTTGCTTGCGAAATCTGGCGGGGCGCAAGAATCGACGGTTCGGCTGCCAAGCGGGCCGCCATCCTTGCCGAAAAATCCGGGCTAAGGGCAATTCCCAGGTCATCCGAGCGCAACGCATCGCCGATCTGGTGGTATATATCCCAGGTCACGTGCTGATCCGGCCGGCGCAGAGCCGACAACACCGCATCCAGTTGCGGTGCGCCCAGTTCGCCGTCGGCCAATGCCGAAATTTCTTCTTGCTTCATGTCACTCGTTTCCATAAACGATCCTGCTAGCGCTGGACCATGCCAAGTAGTGCTACCCCTAAAACCCCTTACCATCTCCTGTCTATCGCTGTGCCCAGCAGCGGTCGTAATTTTTCTGCGATCGCCTCGCGAGCCCGGAATATCCTGCTGCGGACCGTACCAATCGGGCATCCCATCATTTCGGCGATCTCGTCGTAACTCAAGCCTTCTATCTCGCGCAGGGTTATCGCGGTGCGCAATTCGTCCGGCAATGCATCCATCGCGATATTGACGGTTTCGGCAATCTGCTTGGTCGCCAACATCGATTCCGGCGTATTGATATCCCTTAGGTGCGCGCCATCGTCAAAAGTTTCTGCTTCTTCAGCATCGGCATCGGTCGAGGTCGGTGCCCGTCGGCCTTGCGTGACCAGATAATTCTTTGCCGTATTGATGCCGATCCGGTACAACCAGGTATAAAACGCAGAATCCCCACGGAATTGCGGCAAGGCGCGATAAGCCTTGATGAAGGCTTCCTGCACCACATCTTCCGCTTCCGCCTGGTCGCGCACCAGCCTCGACACCAGCCGCATCAGTTTCCGTTGGTATTTTGAGACCAACAAGTCGAACGCTTTTTTATCGCCGCGCTGAACGCGCTCGACAAGCAGCTGATCGATGTCGCGCTCGGTTGTCACTCCCCAATTTCCTTGCTTCTATGCAACATACGCGCGGCTCTTAACATTGAGTTGTTAAATTGCAATAAGTTCAATCGAGATAGGCATATATTTCCAGGCAATTATCCGGTCACTCACAAGCCTTGGATATTGTCGGTTTGTCAGCTTGATTGTGCGCGGCAATCCAGCAACACGCAACCGACAGGCGCCGAAAGGCATCGGAGGCGACGTTATCTCGCAGTACCGGTACTACCCAAGTCCGCCCGTCCTCATGTTTGAGGCTGAGAAGCAATAACATCGGCCACAAGGTCGAACCCGGCATCAAACTTACCAGTTCGCCGTGGGCCGCATCGATTGATGCGCTGGCGGATATATCGGCCAGTGCCTTATCATCGGTCAGCCGGATCTGACCAATACCGGAAATATCAATCCGAAGCGTTTTTCTGGCGCTCATCGCGCGCGAAAAAACGAATACGGCAGCGCCGATACAACCGCTTGCGATAGCGATTCGAATCACCGGCGGTACCTCACCGCCCATCCCAGAACCGGTAACTACGCCGATAGCGACGCCACCGACGCACATGGCTGCGGTTAGTGCCAGCAGGAATCCGGATGGTTTGACGACGGCAGATACCGCAATCGACATGTCAGCGAGTGGACGAGAAGGACAAAAGCCGTTTACGCTTCAAGAAGAAGGGTAAACGGCGGGCAATCAAACTTTGCCAAACACCAGCGTGCCGTTGGTGCCGCCAAAGCCGAACGAATTTTTCACGGCGATATTGATAGTCATATCACGCGCCGTATTCGCACAGTAGTCAAGATCGCACTCGGGATCCTGATTGAAGATGTTGATGGTCGGTGGCGACAATTGCTTGTGCACCGCCAACACGGTGAATACCGATTCCAATCCGCCGGCGCCGCCCAACAGGTGGCCGGTCATCGACTTGGTGGAATTAATGACGATCTTCTTGGCATGGTCGCCAAAAGTGCGCTTGATACCAACCGTTTCGGCCAGATCACCGAGAGGGGTCGAGGTACCGTGCGCATTCACATAATCGACCTGGTCGGCGTTGACGTCGGCGTTTTTCAGCGCCGCCACCATGCAACGACTTGCACCACTGCCATCTTCCAGAGGTGCCGTCATGTGATAAGCATCCGCGCTCATGCCAAAACCAAGCAGTTCAGCGTAGATCTTGGCGCCACGCGCTTTCGCATGCTCATACTCTTCGAGCACCATCACACCAGCGCCCTCGCCCAGCACGAAGCCATCGCGATCCTTGTCCCACGGACGCGATGCGGTAGCCGGATCGTCGTTACGCGAGGACAGTGCGCGCGCCGAGGCGAAGCCGCCCAGACCGAGCGGTGATATGGTCGATTCTGAGCCACCAGCAATCATGACATCGGCATCGCCGTATTCAATCATGCGTCCGGCCGCACCGATGCAATGCAAGCCGGTGGTACAGGCGGTGACGATCGCCAGATTTGGTCCTCTCAGACCATACTTGATCGACAAATGCCCGGAGATCATGTTGATGATCGACGCCGGCACGAAGAACGGCGAAATGCGGCGTGGACCGCGTTTTTCAAATTCTGCGTGGGTTTCCTCGATCAGCGGCAAACCGCCGATACCGGAACCGACAATGACGCCGATCCGGTCGGCATTGGATTCAGTAACTACCAGGCCACTGTCTTGCATTGCCTGGATACCAGCTGCCATCCCGTAATGGATAAAAGTATCCATGCTACGGGCGGATTTGGCCGGAATGTAGTCCTCGATATTGAAACCTTTGACTTCCCCTGCGAATGTCGTAGAGAAAGGTGAGGCATCAAACTTGGTGATGGTCGCAATGCCTGACTTGCCTGCGGTTATGGCATCCCATGATTCGGCAACGCTATTGCCGACCGGTGAGATGCACCCCAGGCCAGTGACGACGACACGGCGTTGACGTGTACGGCTCAATCGGTTCTCCTGATGTCAATCAGACGGCTTACGCCTTGACGTGGGCAGTCGCGTAGTCGATTGCCTGTTGTACAGTTGTGATTTTCTCTGCCTGCTCGTCCGGGATTTCCATTTCGAATTCGTCTTCGAGCGCCATCACCAGTTCAACAGTGTCGAGCGAATCTGCACCGAGGTCATCGACGAACGACGATTCGATCTTGATGTCTGCTTCTGCGACGCCCAGTTGTTCAGCGACGATTTTTTTAACGCGTTGTTCGATATCGGACATGTTGAGTCTCCATTGAGAGTGTTACAGAAAGTGCGCGCATTTTAGCAGGTTTGCGCGAAGAAAATTTACTTTTGGCTATTGCCTTCAACTATTGTCAAAAAGCGGCTAAAACAAGATTAATATCGGTCAACCTAGGTGTCTGTCGGACTTACGGGATCGAAGCGAGAAATGTGCTGAACGAGGACAGATTTTGCCGGATTTGCAGCGTCAATAGCGCGCTATTGACCATAAAGCCGGTGACACTGTACTGCTCAGAGACTTTAACAGCCGACTCTCCGGGGTCGCCGAGCCGTAAGTCCGACAGATTCCTGGCATCAACTCATATACATGCCGCCATTGACATGCAGTGTTACACCGCTGATGTAACCGGCTTGAGGCGACGCGAGAAAGGCCACGGCAGCGGCGATATCTTCAGGCTGACCGAAACGGCCGAGCGGGATTTGCTGCTTCAAGGCCGCAATTTGATCCTCGGTCAGTGCCTTGGTCATATCGGTATCGATGAAACCCGGCGCAATGCAGTTGACCGTGATGTTGCGGCTGCCGATTTCCCGCGCCAGCGCCCGGCTCATGCCGGCCACGCCGGCCTTCGCCGCGGCGTAATTCATTTGACCCGGATTGCCGGCCGAACCGACCACCGACGTAATATTGATGATGCGCCCATGCTTTGCCTTCATCATGCCGCGCAGCACCGCACGCGACAGGCGTGCCACCGCGCTCAGATTGGTCGCAATCACGGCGTCCCATTCTTCGTCCTTCATCCGCAACGCGAGCTGATCTTGCGTAATGCCGGCGTTGTTGACCAGGATCGCCAGGCCACCGAATTCCTTTTGCACCTGCTCGACCAGCGCACTACACCCTACTGCGTCGTTAACATTGAGGACCACCCCTTTGCCAGCGCCCGGCTGAATCGCGTCCAGATATTGTGAAATTGCGGCGGCGCCCGATTCCGAGGTGGCGGTGCCGACCACCTTGGCACCCTGCTTCAACAATTCCTGCGCAATCGCCTTGCCGATCCCGCGCGAGGCGCCGGTTACCAATGCCACCTGATTCGTTAAACTCATTTGACTCATCTGCATCCTTGTTCGCATTCCATTGAAGACGACCGCCAAATTGGCACGCTCGCAGTCATGCCGATTCTCACGCAAAAGGCGGTATCGTATAGCACGGTCATTGCCATGCAACTGTCATTAATTCAGAACCAGCTCACTGCATTGAAACCAATATCCGATCCAGCGAGGCCTGATCGATGATCGCATCACCAACCAGCTCACCGTTGATGCGCTTGGTCAGCCCCATCAGGACCTTGCCGGGACCGCATTCGATCACGTTGACTACGCCTTCAGCAGCCATTTTCTGCACCGTCTCAACCCAGCGCACCGGACTGGCGGCCTGGCGCACCAACGCATCCTTGATCGCCGTCGGGTCGTTGACGATGGCGACGTCGACGTTATTGACCAGCGGGATCTGCGGCGCGCTAAAAACCAGACTGGACATGTAATCGCGCAGGCGATCGGAAGCCGGCTTCAGCAGCGACGAATGGAATGGCGCCGACACCGCTAGCGGCAGTGCGCGTTTCGCGCCCCTGGCTTTGGCGATCACGCAGGCGCGCTCGACTGCAGCCTTATTGCCGGCGATCACGACCTGTGCTGGCGCGTTGAAATTTACCGGCTCAACGACCTCACCTTGCGCCGCTTCGACACAGGCCGCGTGCACGTCCTGGTCCGACAAGCCGAGAATAGCCGCCATGCCGCCTTGTCCGACCGGCACCGCTTCCTGCATCGCCTGGGCGCGAAAACGAACTAGCGGCACCGCATCCTTGAATGCAATCACGCCGGCAGCAACCAGCGCGGAATATTCGCCGAGACTGTGTCCTGCCACCAGCGCCGGTGCCTTGCCCCCAGCAGCGATCCATGCGCGGTAAAACGCCACCGCAGCAGTCAGCATCACCGGCTGCGTATTGGTGGTGAGATCGAGGTCCTCTTTCGGTCCCTCGGCAATCAATTTAGCGAGATCGAATTGCAGCGCATCGGACGCTTCCGCCACGGTCTGCTGCACGATCGCGTTATCGGCAAAACCAGTTAACATCCCGACTGCTTGCGAACCCTGGCCGGGGAATACAAAGGCAAATTTCGACATATTGTTATTCGATGATGAGAAAAAAATATTGGGACCGCGTGCGGCTTAACTGTACAACTTACATGCGCGCCAGCACGGCGCCCCAGGTAAAGCCGCCGCCTACGCCTTCCATCATGACATTCTGGCCGGGCTTGATGCGGCCGTCGCGCATCGCCTTGTCCAGCGCCATCGGAATCGAGGCGGCCGAGGTATTGCCTTGCTGATCCACAGTGACGACCATTTTTTCGACTGGCAGACCGAGCTTTTTCGCGGTGCTGGTCATGATCCGGATATTGGCCTGATGCGGAACCAGCCAATCGATTTGCGAGGCTTCCATGCCGGCCATGGCCAGGGTCTCGTTGGCGACTTTTTCCAGCACCGATACCGCCAGCTTGAATACCGCCGGGCCGTCCATGTACAGGAAGGCGCTGCCCTCGACCGCGCCGCCGGCAACGCTGCCAGGTACACACAGGATGTCGGAATAACTCCCATCGGCATGCAGCTTGGTCGCGAGAATGCCGGGTTCGTTCGAGGCCGACAGCACCACGGCACCGGCACCATCGCCGAACAGCACGCAGGTGGTACGGTCCTTGAAATCGAGAATGCGGGAAAACACTTCGGTCCCGATCACCAGCACGTTCTTGTGCGCACCGGACTTGATGAAGCTGTCCGCGATCGACACCGCGTACACAAAACCGCTGCACACGGCCTGCACGTCGAATGCGGCGCTGCCGTTGGCCATGCCGAGTTTGCGTTGCACCACACATGCGGTGCTGGGGAAGCCGCCGAAAAAATCCGGCGTCGAGGTGGCTAGGATGATCAGATCGATGTCACTGGCTGACTTGCCGGCCATCTGCAGCGCATTCCTGGCCGCTGCGACCGCCAGATCGCTCGATTTCACATCGGCTTCGGCATAATGGCGAGCCGAAATCCCGCTGCGGGAGACGATCCACTCGTCCGACGTTTCGATGCCGGTGGCGGCCAGTTGGTCGGCCAGTTCCTGATTGGTGACGCGCTTGGGCGGCAGATAGCTGCCGGTACCGATTATTTTGCTGTAAAGAGTCATGCCGTTTTCTGTTCGCCTTGTTCAGTTATCAAGCTGGAGTGTTCCGACGTCGAATGCGCTTCCGGCGTCGGCATCAGCTCCGCCATGCTGGCCGAGATTCGTGCCAATACGTCGAGCTGCACGGCGCCGTATGCGCGCCGGATTGCCCACTCGTATGCGTAGGCATCTGCGCTGCCATGGCTCTTGAATACCAGTCCGCGCAGCCCCAATAAGTTGGCGCCATTATAACGGGACGGATTGAGGCGACGCGTGATGGCCTTCAGGGCGCCGCGCGCTATCAAGGCCCCCAGCATATTGAGTGGACTGCTCTTGAATTCAATCGTCAGCACCGACTTGACGAATCGTCCCAGGCCTTCGGCGCACTTTAACGCGACATTGCCGACGAAGCCGTCGCAGACAACGATGTCGGTGGTACCCAAAAATATGTCATTGCCTTCCACGTTGCCGTAGAAGTTGAGCAGGCCGCGCGCGCTGTCGGCGCGTAGCAGTTCGGCGGTGGCCTTGACTATGTCGTTGCCCTTGATGTCTTCCGCGCCCACATTGAGCAGGCCGATGGTAGGCCTTGGCTTGCCCTCCATCGCCGACACCAGCGCCGAGCCCATGATTGCGAACTGATGCAGATGCTGCGGCTCGCAATCGACATTGGCGCCGAGATCGAGCATGTAGGTCGGGCCGTCTTTCTGATTTGGGAAGATGCTGCAGATCGCGGGACGATCGACGCCCTGCATGGTTTTCAGCAGATAGCGGGAAATCGCCATCAGCGCGCCGGTATTGCCGGCTGAGACGCAGGCTTGCGCCTGTCCGTCCTTGACCAGCTGAATCGCGACGCGCATCGACGAGTCCTTCTTGCGCCGCAATGCGATCTCGACCGGATCGTCCATGGTGACCATTTCGGTCGCATGCAACACGGTCACGCGCGGATGATCGCCAGCCTTGTGCTTCTTGAGTTCGGCGCGGATCACGTCTTCGAAGCCGACCAGAATCAACTCGGCATTCGGTTCACGCTTGAGGAAGGAAATGGCGGCAGCAACGGTGACGGACGGACCATGATCCCCGCCCATGCAGTCGATAGAAATTTTGATTGTCATTGTGTGGATTTAATGCCTCGCTCCAACCGCATTATGGGCCAGATTCGGCATGATTCACAATGACGCAATGCGGTTGAAGCAGATGGAGAAGCGGCGCAAGCTGTATATTGCTTGCGCCGCTACAATCTTGACTTAGGTGTTACTACGAGAACTACGATTACTCGTCGTTCTTGGTCTTGAGGACTTTACGACCGCGGTAGTAGCCGTTCGGGCTGATGTGGTGACGCATGTGCGTCTCACCGGTGGTTGGCTCGATACCCAGTTGTGGGGTGACCAGGAAATCGTGCGAACGGTGCATGCCGCGCTTCGACGGGGATTTTTTGTTCTGTTGAACTGCCATGATGACTCCTAATACATAAGTTCTAAAATTTTAACACATCCGATTTCCAAAAACACTTGCAAATCGAGAAACCTGTTACACATCGACACTACCGCACTGCTTCAACCATCAGGGCATGCCTGCGATCGATTAGATTCTTTGATTCTTTATCTGTACAGCTTATTGCTTCAGCCCCTTTAGCGCGGCAAATGGCGATTCTTTTTTGCTTTTCAGCACTTCCAGCCGTGTCACATCGGGACATACTTCATGCTTGGGCGAGAAAGGCAAGGCCAGCAACGCCTCATCCTCTACCAGATCCGGTACATTCAGCGTCTTGCTCGCGACGATCACGTCGATCGTATCGTCGTCCAGCAACTCATCCATTTCGTCGGCACGCTCTTCATCTTTTGCCAGCATCAGTACTGACTCGGCCGCGATCTCGTGCGCAAACGGCGTCAGGCAACGCTGACACATCAGCTGCACCGTGCCAGACACAGCCAGTGTCAACTGCGCAAAATCCAGCCGGCCAGTGCCGCCCTGCAGCGACCATGCCAACTCACCCGAGCTGTCGACGCAATCGGCGCCAAGCCTAGGCAAATCGGCCACGGCGATGCGGCCTTCGCGGCGCTCATTGACCCGACAAAACTCGAGCGAGTCGATCACAACAGGATTCATAAGCTAAGCCGAGCCCGGAAAACCTGCGATAATAACAGCCTTTCCCCTTATTCGTCAAAGCGTTAGCGCAGTTTTGTTGCGCCAGCCCTCACTTACGCCGTCAGCGATGCCCGTCACCCACACCCGCCCCACTCTGATTCTCGGCTCCAGCTCCCGATATCGCAAGGAATTATTGTCACGTTTGCAACTCCCATTCCAGGTGATGAGCCCCGACATCGATGAAACCGCCCGGCCGGGCGAAGCGCCGGACCTGACGGCGCTGCGTCTGGCAGCCGAAAAAGCCGCCGCGATCGCAGCTCGGATGCCTGGCGCGCTGGTGATCGGCTCGGATCAGGTCGCCGCGCTGGACGGCGAGCATATCGGCAAGCCCGGCACACATGCCGATGCGCTGCGCCAGTTGCAGAAAATGCGCGGCCGACGGGTGGTGTTTCATACCGCGCTGTGTCTGTGGGATAGCCGCAAAAGTGCACAGGATGGCGCCGCCCAGCTGGAAAACGTGCAGACCTTCGTCACTTTCCGCGATCTGCCGGACGCCGAACTGGATGCCTATCTGCGCATCGAGCAACCTTATGATTGTGCCGGCAGCGCCAAGAACGAGGGGCTGGGCATCGCGATCATCGAAAAAATCGAAAGCACTGATCCGACTGCGTTGACCGGCCTGCCGCTGATTGCGCTGACCGGCATGCTGCGCCGTGCCGGCGTTGCCTTCTTTGCCGAATAAAATCCACAACCGATGGGAGTATATGCAATTTCGATGCTCCAACCGCCCTATTTCATTTGGGCTTCAAAATTACACCACCCAGTATTTAAAACCGGCCCCTGACCAATAATGACCAATAATAAACTGACCGGCATCCTCTATCTGATCCCCAACACCCTCGGCGACGGCGACCAACATCAGACCGACCCATTGGCCCATATCATTCCACAGCGGGTCCAGAGCATCACCGCCGGACTGGGTTATTTCGTGGCCGAAAACGCCAAGACCACCCGCGCCTTCCTGAAGCTGGTCGCATTGACGCAGCCGCTGGCGCGGCCACTGCAGGAAATAGCGATCGCCGAGCTAAACGTGAATACCGATGCCGCGGCGCTGCCGGGACTGCTGGCACCGATCCTGGCGGGCCAGAACGGCGGGTTAATTTCAGAAGCCGGCGTGCCGGCGGTGGCCGATCCCGGCGCCAATCTGGTACGGTTGGCACACCAACATGGCATCACGGTCAAGCCGCTGGTCGGTCCGTCGTCGTTGCTGCTGGCGGTGATGGCCAGTGGTTTGAACGGCCAGAGTTTTGCGTTCAACGGCTATCTGCCGACTGACAGTGGCTTGCGCATCAAACGCCTGAAAGAACTGGAGCAGCGTTCACGCCAGGAACGGCAAACCCAGTTGTTCATCGAGACCCCATATCGCAACGCGGCCTTGCTGGAAGCGATTGTCAGCGGCTGCCAGCCGAACACGCTGGTATGCGTCGCGACCGACCTGAGCCTGGCGTCGGAATCGATCAGCACCCAGACCGCCGGCAAATGGAAGAGTCAGCTGGCATCCGGCAAGGCACCGGACTTTCACAAGAAGCCTACGGTCTTCCTGTTGCTGGCCGAATGAACGCCGGCCCTGGCCTGCACTAGCTCAGCTTAGCTTCGGCCACTCTCGTCGCGCCGATGTCGGTGCCGATATTTTTTGCAAGTCGGTCGCGCAACGCGCCTATTCAGCTTGCCCGGCGCTGTCGGCAATATCATTGGCCCAGTCAAATGCAGCCAGTTGCAACGCATACAAATCCTCCGCCGACAACTGCAATTTCTCCAGAATCGGTGGCAGCAGCGCGCCGGCGGCGTCGAGTTGCTCGATGTCTTCGGCCAGCTGCAGCATCTCGCCGAAGACGCCGGTCCGGTGCAACAAGGCCTCTCTGACCTCGTCGACCACCGCAATCTTTTCCAGAATGTCGTTCAGCGGCAGGCTGAACAGCGCGTCCATCAGCGACATGATCCCGACCGTGAACGCGGTATCGGCGATATTGCGGTTGCCGGGTCTGGTTTTCTGTGCAATCAGCTCCAGCATGCGGCCGCGCGTGGTGGCCAGCAACAATAGCGGCGACGGCATGTGCGTGCCTTTGCCGGATTTCGTGTAGAGCAGGATCTGCAGCCAGCGCTGCAACTGGCGGCGCCCCATCAGCAGCAGCGCCTGCTTGATCGAGGCTATGCGCTGATGGCCGCCCGCCGCCGGTGTGTTGACCAGGCGCAGCAGGTTCAGGCCCAGTGACACATCCTGCTTGATGCTGAGCTCGATTGCGTGGTTGTCGGCATCCGAATTGATCAGCGCCATCAGCTGCAGGATCGCAAGTTCCGACGCCTCTAGCTTCTTACCGCTCAGCACCACCGGCATCGCGAAATAATAGCCCTGGAAATAATCAAAGCCATAGTCGAGGCAGCGCTGGAACTGGTCGATGGTTTCGACCTTTTCGGCCAGCAGTGTTTTGCCGGCCGCCTTGTACTTCGCACTCAACTGCTGCAGATGGTCGTGCCGCAGGTTCTCGATGTCGATCTTGACGATATCGACCAGCGGCAGGAACTTCTCGATATTGTCGGTTTCCGCCACCACATCGTCCAATGCAAAGCGGAAGCCGCGCCGCTTCAGCTCGGTGATGCGCGCGATCAGCGGCGGTGTCGCCTCTACCGATTCGAGAATTTCCAGCACGATCTTGTCGGCGGGTAAAAATGTGACGAAATCGCTCATTAACGTCGCCGCATCGACATTGATGAAGCCCAGCGCATCGCCGATCACGATTTCCAGCCCGAGTTCGGCCACGTGCGCGATCACTGTGGCAGTCGCCCGCAAATCATCGGTCACATTGGCCGAACCGCAGGCGGCGCGCCGAAACAGCAGTTCGTAAGCCAGCAAATCCTGGGACCGATCCAGGATCGGCTGCCGGCCGAGGAAAAAATCCTTGGTGATTGGCGTTGCAGCTCCGGCGTCCGGCGTCGGCGGCAGGTCTATCATCGCGTCATCCGTCACCGGACGGCGCGGAACGCACCAGCGACCCGGCGCGTGCCGGTGTTGAGGACCGGCTCCGTGCCCGATTCGAGCGTGAAGCCGGCGTCGGCATCGCGCCCCAAGGCGCTGACCAGATATGGCATCAACTCGCGCAACATCGGTTCCAGCGTCCACGGCGGGTTCAGTATGAACATGCCGCTGCTATGCAGGCCGAAACCGTCCGGCGCCGGGCCGCTGATCGACAGCGTGACGTTGAGCCAACCGCCGCCGGCCGGCAACTGCTTCAACTTGTCGGCAAACTGGCGCGACTCCATCCTCTGCAGCAGCGGATACCAGACCGCGTAGGTGCCGGTGGAAAAGCGCACTAGGGCGTCGGCCAGCGTGTCCTTGACGCGCCGGTAATCCATCTTGTCTTCATACGGCGGATCGATCAGGATCAGGCCGCGGCGCGATGGTGGCGGCAGCAGCGCCTTCAGTCCGACAAAACCATCGCCCTGGTGGATCATTACACGCTTGCCGCGTGCGGCCGGGCGATGGCCCTGCGCGGCTGCATGCGCTTCGAGCTTGCGGAAATTCTCCCGCAGGATCTTGCCTTCGCTCGGATGCAGCTCGAACAGACGCAGGCGGTCTTCCTCGCGCATGATCTTTTCGGCGCAATACGGCGAGCCCGGGTAATAGCGCATCTTGCCGCTCGGGTTGAGCGCCTTGATCAGGTTGACATACTCGGCCAGCGGCGCGGGCAGATCCTTGCGCTCCCACAGACGGCTGATACCGGTTTCAAACTCGGCATTTTTCGACGCGTATGCGCCGTCGAGCGCGTACAAACCGGCACCGGCGTGGGTGTCGATGTAGGTATACGGCGTTTCTTTTTGGCCCAGATAACTCAGCAACTGCATCGTGACGACGTGCTTGAGTACATCAGCGTGATTGCCCGCATGAAAACCGTGGCGGTAACTCAGCATAGATTGGCCTATTGAAATGAATGAGGTGGAAAAGACGCCAGGAGCCTGTCGGACCGAGGGAATCGCAGCGAGTTGCAGCCGAGCGAGCGAAGATTTTGCCGCTGTGCAGCGTTAATAGCGCGCTATTGATCAAAAACGTGATGAGATATGCACCGCTCAGGGTGTTTTGTAGCCGATTTCCCTAAGGCCGACAGGCTCCTAGCCTCAATTGTAACCGTTTCACCCTCGTCCTATCGCCGCCGGCAGCAATTGTTGCACCGCGCAAGGCGGCGCAAAATGAAAAAGCCGCACCCGAAGATGCGGCTTTTTGCTCACCGAAGGCAACCACCTCCGGGGGTCTTCAAACACTACAGGTCACACTAGACTCAGGCAACCTTCTGGTCGAAGAATTGCTCGTCCTCAGTCGACCCATGCAGCGCGGTAGTCGAGGACTGGCCTTGCTGGATCGCCTGTGTCACCGCATCGAAATAACCGGTGCCGACTTCGCGCTGGTGTTTGACGGCGGTAAAGCCCTTGTCCGCGGCGGCGAATTCGGCTTCCTGCAACTCGACGAAGGCCGACATCTGACGCCGTGCGTAACCGTGTGCCAGGTTGAACATGCCGTAGTTCAGTGCGTGGAAACCGGCCAGCGTGATGAACTGGAACTTGTAACCCATTGCGCCCAGCTCTTTCTGGAACTTGGCGATGGTTGCATCGTCCAGGTTTTTCTTCCAGTTGAACGACGGCGAGCAGTTATAGGCCAGCATCTTGCCAGGGAATTTCGCATGCACCGCATCGGCGAACTGCTTGGCGAAGGCCAGATCCGGCTTGCCGGTTTCGCACCACACCAGATCGGCGTACGGACAATAAGCCAGGGCGCGCGAGATCGCCTGCTCGATACCTGGACGGGTCTTGTAGAAACCTTCGACGGTGCGTTCGCCGGTGCAGAAAGGCCGGTCATTGTCGTCGACATCGGACGTCAGCAGATCGGCCGCTTCCGCATCGGTGCGTGCAATTACCAGCGTCGAGGTACCCATCACGTCGGCTGCCAGACGCGCTGCCGTCAGTTTTTCAACTGCTTCGCGCGATGGCACCAGCACTTTGCCACCCATGTGGCCGCATTTCTTGACCGATGCCAGCTGATCCTCAAAGTGCACACCGGCGGCGCCGGCGTCAATCATCGACTTCATCAGCTCATAGGCATTCAACACGCCGCCGAAACCGGCTTCGGCATCGGCCACGATCGGTGCGAAGTAATCGATGTCGTCCTTGCCTTCCGACCACTGGATCTGGTCGGCGCGGGTGAAGGTGTTGTTGATGCGCTTGACCACCGTCGGCACCGAATTGGCCGGATACAACGACTGGTCAGGGTACATTTCACCGGCATTGTTGGCGTCGCCGGCGACTTGCCAGCCGGACAGATAGATCGCTTTCAGACCGGCCTTGACTTGCTGCATGGCCTGATTGCCGGTCAAGGCGCCGAGCGCATTGACGAACGGCTCGTTGTTGACCAGGTCCCACAGCTTCTCTGCACCGCGCTTGGCCAGCGTGTGCTCGATCGGCAGCGAACCGCGCAGGCGCACCACGTCCTCGGCGGTGTAATTGCGAACGACACCCTTCCAGCGTGGATTGGTATCCCAGTCTTTTTGCAGGGCAGCGACTTGCTGTTGACGTGTTGACATTGCTATCTCCTTAGGCTGACAAGTTGAAAATCAAGGTAAAAACCAAATCTCGTTAGATCAATGATAGCCCTTATTCTGCGGAGCAACAATGTCTTATATAAGACATATAACTTAAATTTTATTCATAATTTTCAATAACTTATATTTTGTTTTTTGCGATACGAAATAACATTCCTTAAAATGGAAAGTCAATTTTGTGCCACGCACCCTCATTTTTCATATTGTGAAATTACATTTTCGCTTCATGAAATATCGGCCCAATGCCACCGGGCCCCCACAGATACACCACGCTCATTTGCCAACCAGGACAGAAAAGCCTCGACCTCAGCCGCACCCATTTCAGCCGGATGGCGGACATGGTGGAAGCGTATAAATACTTTTACCCAATAGACATAAACATCTTCCGTACGTATGCTGTAGTGCAAATAATGGATACGTTCACGCAACTGGTCGAGAATCTTGACCGCGCATAGAGGTGGGAGTGATGAAGTGCTGGTTTTCACGATGATTTAATGCTGTATAAACGCACAGCATATTACGCGCAAAACAAGCCCGCAAGCCACTCCTAAACGATTTCATGTTTCGGAGTTAGGGCGACAGCCGACGTGGATACTCAGAAAAACTGTCGCCCGTATCAAACTTAGACCTCATCTTCGTATGTCCGAGAACATCACGCCCATTGATCGAGAAACGGCCGAGCACTACGTCTGGGGTAGCGTCTGCGACGGTTGGCATCTGCTCAAGCATCCGGAACTGAGCGTCATTCAAGAGCGTGTCCCGCCAGGTGCCGGCGAGGTCAAGCACTATCACTCGCGAGCCCGTCAATTCTTCTATGTTCTCTCTGGCTCCGCGACGTTGGAGTGCGAGGGAAAGGAAGTTTCATTCAACGCAGGCCAAGGCGTGCATGTTCCGCCCGGAGTACCTCACCGTTTCGCAAACACCTCAGATGTGGAGGTCGTTTTCATTGTCGTTTCCTCTCCAACCACCGCCGGTGACCGCACGAATGTTCTACCAACGGTCTAACATGGCAGTCAACCAAACCCGCGCCAAAAACCGCGCGGGCCGGTTACTTCTACGTTAGGCAGTAGGTAGCCAGCTTCCATCACCATCAACTATAGGAGGTGTGCCATGCGTTCCTTGTTGCTGCGTATCACGGCCCTTGCATTCCTGATTGTCACGTTTTCGCTTCCTTGTCGCGCTGCAGAGACGGGCGCGCAGTCCGTGGACTCGTCGTGGATCAAGGCCATGAAAGCCAATGACCTCGAAGCCGTACTGAAGACTTACGCGCCCGATGCGGTGGTCTGGCTTCCTCAGGCCAAGGAGGCGCGCGGCGAAAAGGCGATTCGCTCTGCGTACGAAGGATTGCTGTCCGCGAACACTGTCAAGGAGGTCGTCTTGTCGGAAACGGGGTATCGGACCATGGGCAAGGTTTCCGTTGGTTGGGGCAGGTTCTCTCTTACGCTGGCGCCCAAGTCGGGCGGCAGTCCAGTTGTGATGATAGGGCGATTCACCGGCATCGCTGAGCGAAAAGGCGGCCGTTGGGTCTACATCGTCGATCACGCGTCGGCGGAGCCTGCGGGAACCGAGGGCGCCAAGCAATGAAGCATGCATAACCTCCCGGTCGAGAGGGACGCGCGAACGCAGGGCGCCTCTCACCTACACGACAAGGCCGTAGCGCGCAATTCGTAGGGCGTCAATAAGCGCAGCGCATTGCGCCGTATGCTGTGTTCAATTCACCTGATGTCTCATTATCGTCGTGGTGAACGTGGGATTTGGCAACGGCGCTATGGACAGCATTTGATTCGCGACAACAAGGATTTTGCAATGCACGGCGATTAAGTTCATGTCAATCCGCTCAAGCATGGCTTGGTCGAGCGGACGCGCGATCGGCTCTATTCGACATTTCACCATTGGGTGGTGCAGGGAATGTACTTCCTGGATTTGGCGGGCGGATCTGATGAGGTAATCCTTTGTGTGGAGTGAACATGCGGCGCAATGCGCTGCGCTTATTGACGCCCTACGAATTGTGCCTTACTGCCTTGCGAGTCACTGTTTAATCCTTGGGCGGCCAGCCTCTCACCTCGACATTGGGCGTACTGAACACCAATGGTTGCATCGACCCTTCAAGACTGGAACCTTAACCCTACCCGCGTGCGAAATGATCGGCGCCGCTACTTGGCAACGCCGATTCCTTTCGACAGCGTGATCGAGGCTATCGTGAAAGAAACCCAAACAATCAAATACTGCGCCAACAGAGGCGACCTGGAAGCCAAGGGGCACACTCGTCCAGAGTTTCTTTTTTCCATAACGGCCCAAACCTACGATGTGTTTTTCAACAGCGCTTTTGGCTACCGGGCCCAGTTCTACACCGACCACAGAGTGGGGATCGAACGAAACTCCATCGTGCTAAAGGCGCTTCAACCTTTGCTGTTGAGCGCTGCTGAAGTTAACGCCTCGCGTGGGGCATTGACGTTGGACCAAGTGAACAAATCACTGGAGCTACCATCAGCGAAAATCTGGATAAACGAGGACGCGTCGAACCTTGAGCAAACGTCTGTCGATGCGGTCTAACTCGAACGTTAGGCAACACGGTATTGGTGCCGAAGCAAGAATGGCCGAAGTCAGAGGCAAGGAAGCGAGCAGGAATGCGGCCCGGTCAGAGCCGCTCGCGTCAGGCAGGCCGGCGCCGATGGCGGCCCGCTCGCATGCTGTGCGGGTGGCGCCTGAGGGCGACAACGGTCGCGCCCCCAATTCTGCGGGCACGCATCAACGCGCTGCACTTGGCGGGAGTATAGCCAAAAACAGTACGATACCCGCTTGATTTTGTTGAGCCTTAAAAAATACTACCGCCAGTATTTAGTCGGCTTGATGCGAGGTCAGTCCAGCTTGCACACCGCCGCCAGCACGCCATCGGCATCGGCATACATCCAGTAGCCGGGTTCGACCGCTACCCCGGCGATGGTCACCCTTGTGTGCAGTGCGCCAGCGCCCTGCTTCGCGCTCTTTTTCGGGTGCGTTGCCAGCGCGCGCACGCCGATGTTGCAGCCATTGATCTCCAGCGAATCACGGACGCAGCCATCGATAATGACGCCGGCCCAGCCGTTCTGTTCGGCCAGCTGCGCCAGATTGCCACCGAGCAGCGCACAGCGCAGGCTGCCGCCGCCGTCCACCACCAGTACCCGGCCATCGCCCGGCTGCTCCAGCGCAGTGCGCACCAGCGTATTGTCCTCGAACACCTTCAAGGTCACGGCCGGGCCGGAAAACGCGATCAGCCTGCCGAATTGCCGGAACACCGGCGGCAGCACCGCCAGCGAGCCATCGGCCAGCTGGTCCTCATTCGCATCGCACAGATCGCAGGTGGCAAACGTCATCGGTCTTTCCTCATCCAGAATATTGATGCGCTGAGTATAAAGCAGACAAAGCGAGACGAAGCCTGGCAAGCCAAGCAGTCAAGCCCGGTTCAGGCCGGCAGCAACTGCTTGTCCTTGCCCACTGCTTTTTTGGCGGTATTGCTGCCGACCCTGACCGCGGTGGCGATCGCCAGCAACTGGAACGCGCCGATGCAGACAAACACCCAGGCCGGCCGGTTCGTATCCATCAACGCGCCGAACAGCAGTGGCGACGCGGCCAAGCCGATATCGTTACCGGAATAGACCACGCCGTAGACGCGACCGGTCGCGTTTTTTGGCGCTGCGGCGCGGATCAGCAAGTCGCGCGACGGTCCCGCCACACCGGCGCCGAAGCCGACCACGGCCATCAAGCTCACCGCCATGAATGGCGCCGGCCAGCCCGACGCAATCAGCAACGCGACCAGGCCGGAGCCGATGAAGCAACGGGCAATGATACGATCGGGCCGGCTTGAATTCGACGCCAGGAATCCGCCCAGCACCATACCGGCAGCCGACGCCAGCATATATGCGGTATAGCCGGTGGTCGCCCACACCAGCGGCATGCCGTACAAGGCACGCAGGCTGGTGGCCGAAAAACTCTGGATGCCGCCGGTCGCCAGCGCCGTGATGACGAAGAACGTGAAGCACATCCAGATCGTCGGCAGCCGCAGAAAATCGAACAGATCGCTGTTGCTGGCAGCAACCGCAGCCGGTGACGTATGTGGCCGCGGATCGTCGGTACGCAACGCATCACGGTTCAGCACCAGCAACAGCAGCACTGCGAGCGGAATAAACGCGGCGGCGACCAGCGCGCTGCGCCAGCTCGACAGGCCAGCAATCCCGGTCAGAAACAGTGGTGCCGCGGCCCAGCCGAGATTGCCGGACACGCCGTGTACCGAAAATGCATGACCGATCCGCGCTGCCGACACGCGCTTGTTCAACAGGCTGAAATCGGCCGGGTGAAAGACGCTGTTGCCCAGGCCGGCCAGCATCGAGCCCGCCAGCAGCATCGGATACGTTTGCGCCGATGACAGTGCCAGCGCCGATACCGCAAGACAACCCAAACCGCCGAACAGCACCCTGCGGGCGCCGACCCGATCGACCACGAAGCCAGCCAGCGCCTGGCCGATGCCCGACACAATGAAAAACACCGTCATCAGCAACCCCAGTTCGGCGTAGGACAACTGGAAATCGACCTTCAGCCACGGAAACAGCGACGCCAGGATCAGATGAAAAAAATGCGAGACGCCGTGCCCGATGCCGATCAATCCGATGACCTTGGCGTCCTGACGCAGTGCTGGTGGTTGGGTGCTATGCATGGTGTGCTATGGGGTCAATGGCTGGCGAATGGCCAGTGTAAGGATAATTAAAACGTCACATTCAAGATAAAATGACATAAGTTGTCGATGTTCAGCCAACCTGAATCATCGACAAACTTTGACCCTTAGTCGAATTTTGTTACTAGCCAGGCTGCATCATGCCCATCGAACCGATTACCCACACCCAGCCGCAACCCGGCATGGCGCCAAGCGCACAACGGCCGGTACGACTGATCGCGCGCGATCTGGATACGGCGGAGCTGTTGGCCGCGCACAGCCATCGCTGGGGCCAGGTTACCCACGCCTCGCTCGGCCTGATCCGCGTCACGGTCGGCAATAGCAGCTGGATCGTGCCGCCGCTGCGTGCGATCTGGATCCCGCCAAACGCGCTGCATGAAATCGTGGTGCTGGAAAAAGCCAACTTGCGCGCGCTCTATGTCGACGCCGAACTGGCGCCATTCCAGGGCACCGACTGTGAAGTGCTGAATGTGTCGGCGCTGCTGCGCGAACTGATCGCCGCGTTGGCCCAGGCCGACCCGGATACGCCGCGCGAAACAAAGCTGGCCGCCTTGATTCTGGATGAACTGGCCGGTGCCGCGACTTTGCCAATCCGGGTCGCGCTGCCGACCGACAAACGGCTTAAGGCGCTGTGTGAGATGATGATCGCGGCGCCGGGGTCGCGCTTCGGGCTGGATGATTTCGCGCGCCATGTCGGCGCGTCCGGGCGTACGCTGGCACGCCTGTTCGAGCGCGATCTGGGTATGAGCTTCAGTCAGTGGCGCCAGCAGATGCGCCTGGCGCATGCGGCGCAACTGATTGCGCGCGGCATGCCGATGTCGCAGGTCGCGGCAGACCTGGGTTACGCCAGCCAATCCGCATTTTCCGCGATGTTTAAGAAGACCTTCGGGCAATCGCCATCGGTTTTTTTCGACGGCAAAGCGCAGTAAAGGCCGGTGGCCACACCGGGGTCGGGTCTGCCTTGCGATCGGGCCAGGCAAGACCAGGGTATGTTGACATTGCCACTTTGCCGCATCGATGCCGTTGCCGGTGGGGGTGCTTACTGTACACGGTGGCTGACTCTGAAATCGGCGCCGATATTGAGCACCGTGCCATCCTGCATGCCGAACTTCTGAAAGGTATAAGCAGACGGTTTCAATTCGACTTTCTGCCGCCGACCACCAGAATCAGTAGCGACAAACCCTGCTCCAACAGGTTGGCGATCACGTTGTACGCCGTGAATGACACGCCTCTGGATTCCGCGTGGTCCTCTGCGAAGTGGTTGGCGGTAGAGCCCGCCAGATTGTCATTGCGCACCACGGACAGTGCCAGTCGCCCGTAGTTGTCGTTGCCAGGGAGGTTGGCAAGGTAGTTCCAGTAGCCGGTTCGATTGCCGTCTCGTGCGTAGCTGCTCAGTATATCGATGTCTTTTTGGGTAAGTCCAGCCATGTTCTTCTCTTCAGTTTACGGTTGTGTAGTTTCAAATTTAGTCAACAATGCCCGAACGGCATCGTCGATGGCTTGCCATTGCGGCAGGAATACTCGGCGGTAGCTGATATCCACCCGAGCGTTGTATTTGGGCAGCAGGATTTTGTGCTCGCAATGCGGAACCAGAGCTATGCCTCGGCCCGTGATGGCTGCCTCCGGAGGATCGGCCACCTCTCTGGAGTCGCAACGGATTAATGTACTCACCGTGCCGGCACTGTCGCGCCGAATAAACCAGTCATTCCACCTGGATTTGGCAACTTCGTCCAGCGTGATGATGGGTACTTTTCTGTCGCGGTTCAGGAACACGAGAACCTTGTTGAAATCAACGTAGTAAGGCTGAAGACCATAGCGCTGATCGCCCTTGATACGCTTGTCGGTAGTGTCGTCGGGAAAATTAAATGGAGATTTGTATCCGTACCCAGGGTCTCCCGGCTCATTTTCATTGATCAATCTGTTCAGGAACGTAGCCATGTTCTTTCCCCCGAACCCGACTTCCATTTTTATCATCCGCCCCCCGCCCGGGGCATGAAACTCTTTGTCGTCCGCAGGATTGTTCTCTCGCCACGGTGTCAGGTCTGGCCAGAGCGCTTCGAGCCACCAAGCATCCTTGCTGGCATACCCCGCCACACGACTGCGGAAATAGCCCTGTGGGATGAGGAATTTTCGTTCGCCGCCGTCGACGCGAAATAAGGGACCGGCGTCTGCGGGAAATTTTGAGCCTGCGACGATGACTGGGGAGGTATCCTGTGCATGCACAACTCCGCTAACCCAGAGCCATGCAACAATACAAACCAAATGTCGCGCCATCCTGCAAAGCGAAAGCAGTGGCGATAAGGTTCGTGAGTTCACGCAACTGCCCTCCACTCCGAATTATTTGCCCTCACCACAACATGATTTATGAATGTTCCAAACCTGTGTCCCCCGTCAATTGGACATGACTTGCTATCAACTTTGAAGCACACCTTGGTGATCGAGAAAGGGGCGTCCTGATCCCCCCTAGTACCGGTAATCTGCATCTGATCGACTCCCGCAGTGCTGCTGCAGTCAGAGATGCCAAACGCCACGTTGGTTTGATATTTACCTACCAAAACTAAAGAACTAAAGAAGGGCAGCATCGATTTATTTTTCATTCCTTCTCCCAAATGAGCGATATCCCTAATTTTGCAACAAGCATTAATTATGCTGGCATGCTTATTTGCAATATTTCTTTAATGACAACAATACTATTGGTATTTTAGTTTTTTTGCAAAATTTAAAGGGCAGTAGGGAATTCCGACAAGTTTCAAAAAAAATGCCGCTCAGCTCTTAACTGAACGGCATTACCACATGCGTGGCCTTTTTATTGTCCTTATCGCCTGCAAAAACTTGATATTTCAGCGTAACAAGTTTTTAACAAGCGGTATTTTTTATCACTTTCGGTCAAAGCTGAGCTGTCCGTCCTTCACATCGACAACGATCACGTCCTTCGGCCCGAACTTGCCCTGCAAGATCAGTTTCGACACCGGATTCTCAATCTGTTGCTGGATCGCCCGCTTCAAAGGACGGGCGCCATACACCGGGTCGTAACCAGCTTCGGCGATCTTCTGCAGCGCCGACTCGGACATCTCCAAGCCCATATCCATCTTTTCCAGTCGTTGCTCCAGGATGTGCAGTTGCACCTTGGCGATCGCACCGATGTTCTTTTCGTCGAGCGCGTGGAACACCACGATCTCGTCGATCCGGTTGATGAATTCAGGCCGGAAATGCGCCCTGACCTCGCCCATCACCTCCATCTTGACGATCGCCGGATCGCTGTCCACCATCGCCTGGATCTTGTGGGAGCCGAGGTTCGATGTCATCACGATTACCGTGTTCTTGAAATCGACCGTGCGTCCCTGACCATCGGTCATGCGGCCATCGTCGAGTACCTGCAACAGCACGTTAAACACGTCGTGATGCGCCTTTTCGACCTCATCGAGCAGGATCACGCTGTACGGCTTGCGCCGCACCGCCTCGGTCAGGTAGCCACCTTCGTCATAGCCGACGTAGCCGGGCGGCGCACCGATCAGACGCGCGACCGAATGTTTTTCCATGAATTCGCTCATGTCGATGCGGATCAAGGCATCTTCGGTATCGAACAGGAACGACGCCAGCGCCTTGCACAACTCGGTCTTGCCAACCCCGGTCGGGCCAAGAAACATGAACGAGCCGTACGGCCGGGTCGGGTCGCCCAGACCCGAACGCGAGCGGCGGATGGCGTCCGACACGGCGACGATTGCCTCGTGCTGGCCGATCACGCGCTTGTGCAGTTCGTCTTCCATGTGCAGCAACTTCTCGCGCTCGCCCTGCATCATGCGCGACACCGGGATGCCGGTAGCGCGCGACACCACCTCGGCGATTTCTTCGGCGCCGACCTGGGTCCGCAACAGCTTCGGCTTGCTTTGGCCCCCCATGCCCTGCTGGTCCTGATTGGCTTGGGCGTCCTTTTTCGATTGGGCTTCCAAGGCCTTTTCCAGTTCCGGCAACTTGCCATACTGCAACTCTGACACAGTTTGCCAGTCGCTCTTGCGGGTCGCCTCTTCCATCTGCAAGCGCACTTTTTCGATCTCTTCCTTGATGTGCTTGGCGCCCTCGACACCGGCTTTTTCCGCTTTCAGGATTTCCTCGAAGTCGGCGTATTCGCGCTCGAGCTTGCCGATCTCTTCCTCGATCAGTCCGAGCCGTTTCTGCGATGCTTCATCCTTTTCCTTCTTCACCGCCTCGCGCTCGATCTTCAGCTGAATCACGCGGCGCGCCAGCTTGTCCATCACTTCCGGCTTGGAATCGATCTCGATCTTGATCTTGGATGCCGCTTCGTCGATCAGGTCGATTGCCTTGTCCGGCAGGAAGCGGTCGGTGATGTAGCGATGCGACAGCTCGGCCGCCGCGATGATGGCCGCGTCGGTAATCTCGACGCCGTGATGTAACTCGTATTTTTCCTGCAGGCCGCGCAGGATCGCGATGGTCGCCTCGACGCTCGGTTCGTCAATCAGAATTTTCTGGAAGCGTCGCTCCAGCGCCGCATCCTTCTCGATGTACTTGCGATACTCGTCGAGCGTGGTGGCGCCGACGCAGTGCAGTTCGCCACGCGCCAGTGCCGGCTTCAGCATGTTGCCGGCGTCCATCGCGCCCTCGGCCTTGCCGGCGCCGACCATGGTGTGCATCTCGTCGATGAAGACGATGGTCTGCCCCTCGTCTTGCGCCAGTTCCTTCAGCACCGCTTTCAGGCGTTCTTCAAACTCGCCGCGATACTTGGCGCCGGCCACCAGCGCCGCCATGTCGAGCGCCAGCACGCGCTTGTTCTTCAGTGATTCGGGTACTTCGCCGTTGATGATGCGCTGCGCCAAGCCTTCGACAATGGCGGTCTTGCCGACGCCGGGTTCGCCGATCAGCACCGGGTTGTTCTTGGTGCGTCGCTGCAGCACCTGGATCGCGCGGCGGATCTCGTCGTCGCGGCCGATCACCGGATCGAGCTTGCCGTTGCGGGCGCGCTCGGTCAGGTCCAGCGTGTATTTTTTCAGCGCCTCGCGCTGGCCTTCGGCCTCTTGCGAATTCATCGTGCTGCCGCCGCGCACCGCGGTGACTGCCGCTTCCAGCGCCTTGCGCGACAGCCCGTTTTCGCGCGCCAGCCGGCCGGCGTCGGATTTGTCATCGGCCATCGCCAGCAGCACCATTTCGCTGGCAATGAACTGATCACCGCGCTTTTGCGCTTCTTTGTCGGCCAGGTTCAGGAGCGAGACCAGATCGCGTCCGACCTGCAGCTCGCCGCCGGTACCGGATACCTTCGGCAGACGCTCCAGTGCCGCCTTCAGCGCCGCATTCAGGCCGCCGACATTGACGCCGGCGCGCTGTAGAAGCGAAACGGCACCGCCGTCGTCCTGGCCCAGCAACGCGGTCAGCAGGTGCAAGGGCTCGATGTATTGATTATCGTTGCCGACCGCCACGCTTTGGGCATCGGCCAGGGCTTCCTGCAACTTGGTGGTGAGTTTATCTTGGCGCATCAGGCACTCCGTTATTCAATTTACTCCAGAAGTTGGGCCGAACAGGTGATTTACAAGATGCTGCCGTCCAGCGACGATCTGCAACATCGGGTGCAGCGCGGCATCGAATAAGATCAGAGAACATTATCGCCGCAAGGAAGGATTGTGCAGCGGCTGCGCGCGAACGAATGGAGATAGGGCAAACTGTGATGACTTGGGTGACGCAATGATGTTGCCATGCAATGCGGCAACAGCCGTTGAATCAGGAGTGTCCCGCCAACGGAAAAATACTGTGGTGTGTATTCAGTAACGTCCAATAGATTGAAGCGGAATCGTCATATTCTTGAACATACTCCCGCGCACCAAGAGCCGGAGTTGGAGGCCGGTGGAGCGCCGTCGGCGCGGAACCCTTGTAAATCGGTACCGCTAGCCGGCCAGCGCGCGGTATGTTGCGAAACCGGCGCCGCATAACGCGATCGAACCGACCAGATGCAGCGCGGTGTGGCCCAGCGCCCAGCCGTAATCGCCGCGCTGCAACAACTGCATCGCCTCAGCAGAAAATGTCGAAAAAGTCGTCAATCCACCCAAAAATCCGGTAATCGCAAACAAACGCCATTCCGGCGCCAGGCTCGGATGCTTGCTGAAAAAAACCAGTGCCAGGCCGATCAGATAACCGCCGCCCAGATTCGCTGCCAAGGTGCCTAACGGCAACTGGCTGTGCAGCGTATTACACAGCACCCCTAGCGCCCACCGCAACCAAGCGCCGAGCGCAGCGCCGCAACCCACAGCTAGCCAGCTCATGCGGCGGATTCTGGCTTGCACGCGGCGGTGCCGCTACCGACACTGGTTTCGGCCCCCCACTTGGCCAGCGCGACGTCATCGGTCACCCGCGCGTCGACCCAGCGCGCGCCCTGTGGCGTCTGTTCCTTCTTCCAGAACGGTGCCTGCGTCTTCAGATAATCGATGATGAACTCGCAGGCGGCGAACGCTTCACCACGATGCGCGGCGGTCACTGCGACCAGCACGATTTGGGCCAAAGGCTTGAGCGGACCGACTCGATGCACCACCAGCGCATCAAACAGGGGCCAGCGCAGCTTGGCCTGCGCCACGATCTCTTCCAGCGCCTTCTCGGTCATGCCGGGATAGTGTTCCAGCTCCATCTCGGCCACATCGACACCGTCGCTCAGGTCGCGTACGGTCCCGACAAAACAGACGATCGCACCAATTTTCGGATCCGCCGCACGCAGTTGTGCCAACTCGGTGCTGAGGTCGAAATCCTGGGTCTGAACGCGGATGGGCATGAGGAGATTACGGGCTGTGGCGGGTTGTAATACGGTATTCTAGCGCGCCGAATTGGCGTGCAGGTATCTGAAGTCTGATACCGGTCCGATTTGTGTCACGTTTCATCAAAACGAGGCGAAAAAATCGGAACGGACACGATCATACAAAGACTGAGACGAATATGCCAATCAGACAGGCAATGGCTTCATCCGAAGCCATTGCCTCAACCGATTCATCCATTCACCAAGGCGCTAATGTGTCGTGGTGCTTCAGACGCAACTCACCGCCACGTTAGTGACATCGGCAGACCCCATTACGGCTGTGCCATTTTGCACGCTGCAAGTCTGCCCCGCAGGTTGCGTCAGAATCGCGACCCCATACACGGTGCCGTCCGCGACCTTGCCGGAAAAAACAAAACTGGTCTGCCCTGCCGCAATCGTCACGGTATCGCTACCGTTGGTAAGCGCCAATCCGGTGGTTGTCAGGCCGCTGACGGTACCGCCTAGCGTATGGGTATTGGTCGTGCATGCGACATTGACGTTGCTGATCGGTTGTCCGGACGCGGTGCCGCTCGTATTCGACAGCGCACAGGTCAGACTGCCAGGTTGAGCCTGAATCGACACGTTATATTGCGAACCGATGTCAATTTTTTCCGGGAATGTATACGAGGTCGCGTTAACCGGCACGGCGACCGTCTTGCCGGCGTTTACCAGTACCAGGCCGTCGCGGGTTACGCCAGAAGCGGAACCGCCCAGATCGACCGTGGTGTAGCCGCCGCATGCAGACAGGATGACGGTCAGCGCCAGCAAGGACAACGCTGGCAACAGACGTGTTTTTAAGGGATTCTTGTTCATTGGTTTCTCCGTAATTCCTAGCTGCAACTAACCTGGACATTGGTGATATCGGCATCGCCCATTTTGCCGCTGCCATTTGTCACAACGCAGGTTTGACCCGCAGGCTGGGTAAGGATCGTTACGCCATAGGCCGAATCAAGGGGGACACGGTTCGCGAAACTGAAGGTCATTGCATTGGCCCCCACGCTCACAACATCGCCGCCATTGGCCAGCACCAGCCCGGCGCCGGTCAGGCCGCTGACCGTTCCGCCCAACACGCTGCGCGATGTGCATACCAGTTGCAAATTGGTGACATTGCCCGTAGCGGTGCCAGCCGCATTGAGGACCATGCAGCTCAGATTGACCGGCTCGGCCTGCACGTAGACGGAATAGACCGAGCCGAACTGCAGGTGTGTCGGAAAAGCGAAGGTGGTCGCGTTGACCGGAATCGCGATCGGCATCACGACCGTATTGACGACATTGGCCAGGATCACGCCGCTCCCTGTCACCCCGGTCGCGGTGCCGCTCAACGCAATCTCACTGCTGCCACTGCCACCGCAAGCGCTCAACACCAGCGTGGCGGTCAGTATCGCCAAGGTCCGTGGGTACCGCAAACAAATCTTCATTCTTTCTCTCCAAAATTGCGCGCGCAAATTACAAAACCGAAATGTACACGGTTGTTGCCCTTTGCACGCACCTGGCCGGAATATTTTTGCGCGAATATCGGCAAAAACACGTTATTTAATTGGCGCAACGCAGTATTTTCATGCATTGGCAGCGCGCCTTAGGACGATTTTTTTGTATCAAAGTGTTGGCACAGTGCCGACACCATCACCGCACGGCCCAACAGCGTGCTGGCCATCCGGCACTCGAGGGCTACACCGGCAAGCCTACAAAATATGCCATGCTGAACATGAGATTCAAAACCTGGTTCGTAGAATTAGCGGTTTTCGCCATTTTTACCGGTCCGAACATGTCATCGGACTTAATCCGAAACAGGTCTTGCTGCGCTATCTTTGCCGAAGATGATCCAGAGCGCCAGCAGTGACGCCAGACAAACCGCGCCGATCAGCCCTTGCGCGATGGTCGGCAGGTTCAGGGTATCGAACCAGCTGGCGGTGACCGACACTGCCAGCATCGTCAGGATCAGTCGCGCCACTTCCAGTTTCAGGTAGCGCATGCTGTGCTCCATCAAGCCGCCGACGATCCACAAACCGGCAATCAGCCATAACGCATAAGCCAGCGCATAGGCTAAGGGCACGCCTGCGTATGCCGCGAGGAAATGGGTGGTCACCTGCAGGATCAGCATAAATTGCAGCAGGCAGTACCACATCCTGGCCCCGGCCAGCGGCGGATCATACTGCGGGCGTGCAATATCAAAGGCCTTTGCCGGAAATGCCGCGGCGACGTCGGCCGGTCGCCAGCCCGGTGGCTTGAACCAGATCAGCAATTTGTCGATCCAGCGCTGGGCGCGCCACGCATCGGTCGCTATCGCCTGGTAGACCTCGAGATTGGCCCACAACGGATTCCAGCTGCGCAACGGGCTACGCGTGCCGTACACCACCGGATGCTGGTCGAGCTCTTCGATAAAGCTGCCGAACAGCCGATCCCACAAAATCAGGATGCCGCCGTAATTCTTGTCCAGATAAATATCGTTGACTGCGTGATGCACACGGTGATTGGACGGCGACACGAATATCCGATCGAACCAGCCCAGCTTGCCGATCTGCTGTGTATGGACCCAGAACTGGTACAGCAAATCGATCAGCGCGATGATGATGAAAACCTCGACCGGGTAACCGAGCAACGCCATCGGTAAATAGAATACCCAGCTCAGCAAGGCGCCGCTGCTGGTCTGACGCAAGGCAGTGCTCAGGTTGTACTCTTCGCTTTGATGGTGCACGACATGCGCCGCCCATAAAATCCCGGTCTCGTGCCCCATCCGGTGCAGCCAGTAATACAGAAAATCGTAAAGCAGCAACCCGGAAACCCAGACCCAGAGGCTATCGGCTGGCAGCTTGAACAGCGCAACATGCTGAAATACCCAGGCATACATACCGACTGCCAGAATTTTCAAAAATACGCCGATGATCTGACTCATCACACCAAGACTGAGACTATTGATGGTGTCATTGACGCGATAGGTATTGTGCTTGCGCCGAAGGCCGACGATCAGTTCGATCACGATCAGCAGGAAGAACACCGGACTGGCGAACATGATGATTTTTTCGTGCACGGTCATCTCTTGTCAGTTTTTTGATGGGGGTGCCGGACTAGGAGTCTGTCGGCTTACGGAATCGACGCGAAAAATGTGCTGAACGACGATAGATTTTGCCGGATTTGCAGCGTCCATAGCGCGCCATGGACCAAAAAACCGGTGACACTGTTCCGCTCAGAGACTTTAACGGCCGATTCTCCGGGGGCGCCGAGCCGTAAGTCCGACAAACTCCTAGTATGCCGGCGGTGCGTTGCGGACCGAGCGCGCGATATGCCACAGCGCCAGGTAGTACGTCGCCAGTATCAGCAGTGCGGACTGGGGCAGCGGCGCGCGGAAACGGTCATACGCCAGCAAGGTATCGGACAGCATGAAAAACGCGGCGCCGATGGCCGCCATCCTGCTGGCCGGTGTCTGCAGCGACAGATGGCGCGCGATCGCCTGCGACGTCATCGTCAACAGGCAGGCGACATAGGCCACCACCGGTATGCGCAAATCGGCGCTCAGGCCTGGCCACAGGATCGGCAAGTTAAGCGCTCCCACCAGACCGATGCCGGCGAACACCGCGGGCCGTGCAAACAACTTGCTGTCGGTCGTCAGGGCCCGCAAGAACCCGAGGTGCGCCACCAGGAAGCTAGCCAGTCCCAGGATAAATCCGGCCGCAAATACGTTGGCGGGCAACATCAGGAAGATGTCACCCAACAGGGAAAATCCGATACCGATCAAAACGGCGCGGCGATAGCGCAAGCTCACCGCCGGCACGCTGTCCCAAGCCATCCGGAAAATCATCAGGGTCGTCAACGGCTTGCAACAGTAATACAGCCAGATCAGATCAGGAACACTGGCGCCGATGATCGCGAGTGCCGCGACGATCGCGACCGCCAGTGCGTTGCCCGAGACAGCGGGACCGGCTTTGCTGACACTGGCTTCCAGCTTCATCCACCGGTCACGGGAGGGAAGAATGCGACTTCACATCCTTCGGTAATCGCGGTCTGCGGCTCGCTCATCACATGGTTATAAGCCATCCTCAACACACGCCCTTCGGCCAGCGTTTCCGCCCATACGCCGCCGCGTTCGATCAGGTGGCGGCGCACGTCGCCGACGTTGCGCACATGATCCGGCAGGCTGACGGATTCCTGCGCGGTGCCAAGCGCCTCGCGGATGCTGGCGAAGAAGCGGAGCTGGATATTCATTAATAAAGCAATTCGTTAAAAGGAATGAAACGTACAAGGTCGCCTGCTGCGATGGCCCTGTCGGGTGGATTGTCGATCAGGCCGTCGCCCCATACCGTCGACGTCAGTATGCCGGAACCCTGATTCGGAAACAGGTCGAGGCCGCCGTCGGCGTTGATGCGGGCGCGCAGGAATTCGTTGCGGCGGTCCGCTTTCGGCCAGCTGAAATTGGCGCGCATTTGGTAGGCTTTCGGGGCAACGTCCGATACGCCCTGCAAACGCAGGATGAAAGGCCGCACGAACAGCAGAAAGGTCACGAAACTGGACACCGGGTTGCCGGGCAAACCCAGGAAGAAGGCGGCACGACGTGGGCCCACGGCGTTCGGTGCGCTCGCTGCGTCCGATGCATCCGATGCGCCAGCCGCTCGGTCGACCTCGCCGAACGCCAGCGGCTTGCCGGGCTTGATCGCGATCTGCCACATGTTGAGTCGCCCTTCCGCCTCGACCGCCGGCTTGATGTGGTCCTCTTCACCCACCGAGACACCGCCGGAGGTGATGATCAGATCATGCTGCTCGGCCGCCCGGCGCAAGGTGTCGCGGGTCGCGGCCAGCGTGTCGGGCACGATGCCGTAATCGGTGATGTCGCAGCCGAGATTTTCCAGCAGGCCGCGCAACATGAAGCGATTGGAGTTATAGATGGCGCCCGGCTTCAGCACTTCGCCCGGCATCGCCAGTTCGTCGCCGGTAAAGAACACTGCCACCCGCAACTGTCTCACCACCGGCAGCGTCGCCAGACCGACCGATGCGGCCAGACCCAGTTCCTGCCCGCGCAGGCGCGTGCCGGCTGGCAAAATCTCGCTGCCGGCACGGATGTCCTCGCCGCCGCGACGGATCCATTCGCCGCTGGCCGGGGTGCGCCTGATGGTGACCATATCGGTGGCAGCGGAATCCGGAGCGCCCGATCCGTCATTGGGTGCCTTGGTCAGTTCGCACATTTCCTGCATCACGACTGCATCCGCGCCGGCCGGAATCATCGCGCCGGTGAAGATACGGGCCGCCGTACCGGGCTGCAGCGGTTGACCGACATGACCAGCCGGGATGCGCTGGCCGACGGACAGGGTCGCTGCGCCGCTGAGGCATTCGGCGGCACGTACCGCGTAGCCGTCCATCTGGCTATTGTCGGCCGGCGGCACATCCAGTTGCGAGCTCTGCGCTTGCGCCAGAATGCGGCCGTTGGCGGCCTGGGTCGGCAGCAGCTCGGTGTCCGTCACCGGGACCGCCGCCGTCAGCAGGAGATTGAGTGCTTCGGCCGCACTGAGCATGGGTTTGGTCGTGGTCATCGCTGCTTTTTCCCGCTGTCCGAAGCCTTTTCGCTGGCTCTTGCCAAATAATATACACCTGCCAGTATAAAAACATGGCGCAATGAATTCAAGCGCATCCTACGTCTTTTCATCACATACTCCCATCATTTGCCATTGCCGGGACCAGGATTTTGGTTTATAAACCGGTCCGTTCCGCAATGAAGTCCTTTACTTTCGCGATGTCGGCCGCCATCACGACAAAGCGCTGCGGCAGCGCTTCGATGTCCTCGAAGCCGGCCGGACGTTCGGCGTCGGTGCCCAGCGCTTCCAGTATGGTTTCGTTGAACTTGGCTGCCAGCGCGGTTTCCAGTACGATCATCGGCACGCCCGGGGTCAGGTAATCGCGTGCGACCTTGATGCCGTCGGCGGTGTGCGTGTCGATCGTGATGCCGTATTCATCCTGCACATCGCGGATGGTGTCGAGCCGGCCCTGATGCGTCGATTTGCCCGAGCGGAAGCCGTATTGCGCGACCTTGGCGAACTCGTCGCCGTCGCTGCCCGGCTGGCCCGACAAGTCGAAACCGCCCGCGGTTTCGACCTTGTGGAACAAGGCACGCACGCGCTCGCTGTCGCGTCCCAGCAGATCGAAGATGAAGCGTTCGAAATTGGATGCCTTCGAGATATCCATCGATGGACTGCTGGTGTGGTAGGTCTCGGCCGACTTGCGCACCCGGTACACGCCGGTGCGGAAGAATTCGTCGAGCACATCGTTTTCATTGGTTGCGGCCACCAGCTTGTCGATCGGCAAACCCATCATGCGCGCGATGTGGCCGGCGCAGATATTGCCGAAATTGCCGGACGGCACGGTGAACGACACCTTTTGATCATTGCTGCTAGTGGCCGCCAGATAGCCGCGGAAGTAGTACACCACTTGCGCCACCACCCGCGCCCAATTGATCGAATTGACGGTGCCGATCTTCTGGCGCGCCTTGAAGTCGAGATCGTTGGACACCGCCTTGACCATATCCTGACAATCGTCGAACACACCTTCGATCGCGATATTGAAGATGTTCGGGTCTTGCAGGCTGAACATCTGCGCAGTCTGGAACGCACTCATCTTCTTGTGCGGCGACAGCATGAAGACGCGAATGCCGAGCTTGCCGCGCATCGCGTATTCGGCCGCGCTACCGGTATCGCCGGAAGTGGCGCCGAAGATATTCAGTTCTGCGTGCTGCTTCGCCAGCGTGTATTCGAACAGGTTGCCGAGCAGCTGCATCGCCATGTCCTTGAACGCCAGCGTCGGGCCGTTCGACAATGCCTGCAGGATCAGTCGACACGATTCGCCTTTGGCATTGCTCGCCTCCAGCACCCGCAGCGGTGTGATCTGCGCCGCATGCTCGCCGGCGCGCGCATTGCAATACACCTCGGCCCGATAGGTCTGGTGCGTCAGCGCCTTGAGGTCGGCGTCGGGGATGTCGGTCGCAAATTTTTTCAACACTTCAAACGCCAGGTCGGCATACGACAACTTGCGCCAGGCGTCGAGTTCGGCACCGCTGACCTGCGGATATTGCTCCGGCAGATACAAACCGCCGTCTGGCGCTAACCCGCCCAAAAGGATGTCGGAAAACTGCTGCGGAGTCGATGGCTGGGCGTGGCCTGAGCGGGTGGAAACGTATTGCATGTCGTGGAAGAGTAATGGTTAAGTGGAAGATGACACTTATTATAGCTTTGCCCTTGATTTCAATCCCTGCGGATACAGTCCGCACTCCTCGGCCAGGGCGTAAATTCAGGCCGCGGCCCGCAGCGATAATCCGAATTGTTGCTGCAGTCCATGCTGGCCCGACTCGGTGATCGACACCACGCGCGAGGATTTTTGCCGGGTAATCCAGCCGAGTTCGAGCAGGCGCTGCGCGATTGCAGCGCCCAATGCCCCAGCCAAGTGGTCCTTGCGCTCTGTCCAGTCCAGGCATTGATGGGCAAACTGGCGTCGTCCTGACCGCAGGCTCCCCAGATCGATGCCAAACGACTGGAACCAGCTCTCGCCGGCTGCGGTAACGGCAAACGCCTTGCCGTCGATGCTGAGCAAGCCACGCTCAAGCAGTATGGCGGTCAGACCGGTGCCGAGCCGGCCTGCCAGATGGTCGTAACAAAACCGGGCCAGCCGGATCGGTGCGTCCTGATTGGCGCCAGTGCGCTGCGGCTGGGCTTGTGGACTCATCACCATCAGCGCCTCGACCAATTGTGCGACCTGCGGTGACGCCAGGCGAAAATACTTGTGGCGCCCCTGTGCCGTCTTGCTGACAAAGGCATCTTCTTCCAACCGGCGCAGGTGGGCGCTCGCGGTGGCCGGCTCGACGCCGGCACCGTAGGCCAGTTCCTTGGCGGTCAGCGCGCGCCCTTCCATCAGCAAGGTCAGCATCCGGATTCGACTCGGGTCGCCGACCGTGCGTGCAAGCCGGCTGAGGTCTGGTTCCGGGTTTGAATTCGCAATCATGGTTCGATGGCCAGCAAACTGTTAATGCATGACATGCTACACGCAGTGGTACAAAATGGCGCATCGCACACCATCCAAGCAAGGCTGGCATGAACCCACCACTCAACCCTATCACCCCCATCACCGCGGCCACCGCCGCCGATCCGTATCCCTACTATGCCGGGCTGGTCGCCCGTCAAGCGCTGTATTTCGACCAGACGCTGCGGATGTGGGTGGCGTCCAGCGCCGACGTGGTCACTGCCGTGTTGCAGCATCCGCACTGCCGGGTCCGGCCGGCGGCGGAGCCGGTGCCGCTGGCATTACTCGGCTCAGCGGCTGCGGAAATCTTCCGGCATCTGGTCCGAATGAATGACGGCGCCGGTCATTGCCCGTTCAAACAGGCGGTTGTGGGTACGCTGGAGGCTTTCCGCGCGCAACAAGTGGCCGAGCACGGCGATCAGGCGGCACAATTTCTGTTCGAACAATGCAATCTCGCAGCCGAGCCGCGTCGTTTAACTGAGTTTTCGTTTCGGCTGCCGGTGTATGTGGTTGCCCGTTGGCTAGGCATGCCCACCGAGAATTGGCCGCACATTGCGATCTGGATCGATGCTTTCGTGCGCGGCATCGCGCCGGGCGGCAGCGTCGAGCAAGTCGCGCACGGCACGCTGGCGGCCCAGCATTTGATCGATCTGTTTCATTTGCATCTGGTCAAGCAACCAGACCAGCAAATCGACGGCAGCAGCGGGCTGGCACTGCTGGCACGGCAGGCCCGACTGATCGGATGCACCGATCACGCTCCCGTCATCGCCAATGCCATCGGATTCATCACGCAAGCCTATGAAGCGACCGCCGGCTTGATCGGCAATACGCTGATCAACCTGCATCGGCAACCGGCTATCCGCTCGCAGGTATTGGCCGATCCCGCCCTGCTCGCGCCACTGATTCAGGAAGTGCTAAGGCTCGATCCGCCGATCCAAAACACGCGCCGCTATCTGGTTGCCGACACGCAGATCGCGGGGCAACGGCTAAAAGCCGGCGACGCGATATTATTGCTGCTGGCGGCTGCCAACCGCGACCCTGCTGTCAACCTACATCCGGCGCACTGCGATCTGCGCCGCCCGGATCGCACCAATTTCAGCTTCGGCAGCGGTCTGCACGCTTGTCCCGGTGCCGCCATTGCCGCCGGCATCGCCGCCGCAGGACTGAAAAAATTGTTGGCGTCGGCGGTCGCGTACGAACAGCTTATCGACACGGTGCATTACCGCCCATCGGTCAATGCCAGAATTCCCGAATGGAAGGACAGTCATGATTGCAGTCATTTTTGAAGTGATACCGAAGGCCGAGCACAAGCAGGAATATCTCGACATTGCCGCCAGCCTCAGACCGTTGCTGGACGAGATCGAGGGTTTCATCTCGATCGAACGCTTCCAGAGCCTATCCGATCCCGGCAAGTTATTGTCGCTGTCATTCTGGCGCGATGAAACCGCCATTGCGCAGTGGCGCCAGCTGGAAACGCACCGGATGGCGCAGACCAGAGGGCGCGCCAGCGTGTTCGACGATTATCGACTCAGGATCGCCGGCGTGATCAGGGATTACGGCATGTTCGACCGGGCTCAGGCGCCGGCGGACAGTCGGCAGGCGCATCGGTAAGCGCGCGCCGCACAGTCTCGTAGGATGGGTGCAACCCATCGTCTATCGGACCTCATGGATGGGTTGCACCCATCCTACAATCTGGAGCAGATTGAATTCCGTCTAGCAGGCCGAGTAATTGACGGTCACCACATGGATCGCCAAGCCGCCGAGCGAGGTTTCCTTGTACTTGGTCATCATGTCGGCGCCGGTCTGGCGCATGGTTTCGATCACCTGGTCGAGACTGACGTAGTGGGTGCCGTCGCCCTTCAGCGCCAGCGATGATGCGGTGATCGCCTTGACCGCGCCCATGCCGTTACGTTCGATGCACGGAATCTGCACCAGACCGCCGATCGGGTCGCAGGTCAGACCGAGATGGTGTTCGATGCCGATTTCAGCCGCGTTTTCGATCTGTTCGTTAGTGCCGCCGAGCGCCGCGACCAGACCCGCCGCAGCCATCGCGCAGGCGACACCGACCTCGCCCTGGCAACCGACCTCGGCGCCGGAGATCGATGCATTGCGTTTGCACAGCATGCCGATCGCGGCCGCGCTGAGCAGGAAGTCGCGCACGCCCTGCACCGGATCGCTCGGTTTGCAGTCCTCGGCGTAGTAGCGCAGCACGGCCGGAATGATGCCGGCCGCGCCATTGGTCGGCGCAGTGACGACCCGACCGCCAGCGGCGTTTTCTTCGTTGACCGCCATCGCGTACAGGCTGACGCGGTGCAGCCCGTCCTGCGGCAGTGCGTCGGCCGCGTCATTGGCGGAATCGTTGGCCGCCTGCCAGAGCGCTGCGGCGCGCCGCTTGACGCGCAAGCCGCCAGGCAGTTCGCCGCCGTGTTGCAGGCCGCGCGCGATGCAAGCGTGCATCACGCGCCAGAGTTGGTCGAGACCGGCATCGAGCTGCTCGCTGCTGATATGCGCGCATTCGTTGGCGCGCATCATGGCCGCGATCGACAGGCCGCTTTCCTTGCCGTGCTGCAGCAGATCGCTCATGGTATTGAACGGATACGGCACGGCCACGACGCCCTCCGACTTGGCCGCTTGCGCCTCGCCTTCCGCATGAATGAAGCCGCCGCCGGTGGAATAAAACACGCGTTCGATCGTATTGCCATCGGCCAGCCTCAGCGCAAAGCGCATGCCGTTCGGATGCTCGGGCAAGACTTCCCGCTTGTGCCAGACCAGATCGCGCGCCGCGTCGAACGGAACGGTATGCGTGCCAAGCAGCGCGATTTCGCCGCTCTGCGCCAGTGCGGCGAGCTTGCCGTCGACCGCGTCCGGCGCGATGTCCTGCGGTGTTTCACCCATCAAACCAAGCAGAATGGCCTTGTCGGTACCATGGCCGACGCCGGTCAGCGCCAGCGAGCCGTACAACCCGACTGCGATCCCGATGGCCTGGTCGAGCGCACCGGCCTCCAGCAGAAACCGGCGTGCCGCCAGCATCGGACCGACCGTGTGCGAACTGGACGGCCCGATACCGATTTTGAAGAGGTCAAACACGCTCATGTCCATCTGGGTCTCTTGTCGAATAATTATGGGTTGGCTATTTTAGAGCAGCCGGTTGCGCCGGGAAGTAGTTGTCAACCTAGTGCTGGTGATGCGATCGCATTTCCGCCATGGATAGCGCCTAGGCAACCTTGCTCAATTGAGCCGGTGCCACCACGACATTGGCCAGCATGTCGGCCACCAGCTCGGTGATGCCGATCCTGGCCTGCCAGCCCCAGTCGGCGCGCGCGGCGCCATCGTCCAGGCTTTGCGGCCAGCTATCGGCAATTGCCTGGCGGCTGTCGGGCTGGTAGGCAATCTCGAATCCGGGGCGCTGTTTGGCGATCTCCAGCGCCAGTTCGCGCGGATTGAAACTGACGCCGGCCACGTTGTACGACGAACGAATCTTCACTTGCCGCGCCGGCGCATCCATCAATTCAATTGTGGCGCGAATCGCATCGGGCATGTAAATCATCGGCAAGGTCGTGTCCGGGCCGAGGAAGCTGACATAGCGCTCGTCGAGCAAGGCCGAATGGAAAATCGCGATCGCGTAATCGGTCGTGCCGCCGCCCGGTGGCGACTTGTAGCTGATGATGCCGGGATAGCGGATGCTGCGCACGTCGACGCCGTATTTGCTGAAATAATATTCGCACAGGCGCTCGCCGGCCAGCTTGCTGATGCCGTAAATCGTGCTCGGATCCATCACGGTCATTTGCGGCGTGTTGACGGTCGGCGTATTAGGGCCGAAGGCGGCGATCGACGACGGCCAGAATACTTTCAGCGGCTTGCCGGCCTGCAGCCGTTCACGGGCGATTTCGAGGATATTCAACAAGCCGTCCATGTTCAGCGACCAGGCCTTCAACGGTGACTGTTCGCCGGTCGCCGACAGCATCGCCGCCAGTTGATAGACCTGGGTAATCTCGTGCTGGGCCACCAACTGTGCTACCCGCTCCTGGTCCAGCACGTTCAGCTGTTCATAGCGCGCCGCGCCGTACAGGTTGCTGCTGCCGATGTCGGTTGCGATCACGTTGTGGGCGCCGTGCTGTGCGGCCAGCGCACCGACCAGTTCGCTGCCGATCTGGCCGTTGGCGCCGATGACTAGAATTTTTTCCACTTGCTTATCCATTTATTATCCCTTTAATGTGCAATCAGGCCCAGTTCGCGGCCGGCCTGCGCGAATGCGGCCAGTGCGCGATCCAGTTGCTCGGTGGTATGCGCGGCGGACAGCTGCACCCGCACCCGCGCCTGTCCCATCGGCACCACCGGATAAAAGAAACCGGTCACCAGTACCCCCAGTTCATACAGGCGCGCCGCAAACTGTTGCGCCAGCGGCGCGTCGAACAGCATCACCGGCACCACGGGATGCGTGCCTGGCTTGATGGTGAAGCCGAGTTGTGCGATCTCGCGGCGGAAATGCGCGGTGTTCGCATGCAGCCGGTCGCGCAATTCGGTCGAGGTCGACAGCCGCTGCAACACGGCCAGCGAGGCGCCGGCAATCGATGGCGCCAGTGTATTCGAGAACAGATAAGGGCGCGATTTCTGGCGCAAGGTATCGATCACTTCCTTGCGTGCCGCAGTGAAGCCGCCCATCGCGCCGCCCAGCGCCTTGCCCAGCGTGCCGGTAATGATATCGACCCGTCCCAGCACATTGTGGTGCTCATGGGTACCACGCCCGGTCTTGCCCATGAAGCCGGAGGCATGGCATTCGTCGATCATCACCAATGCGCCGTACTTGTCGGCCAGATCGCAGATCTTGTCGAGTTGTGCAATCGTGCCATCCATCGAGAACACGCCGTCCGTCACGATCACCTTATGGCGTTTATCGGCCGCAGCCTGGAGTTGTGTCTCGAGGTCGGCCATGTCGTTGTGCTGGTAGCGATAGCGCGCCGCCTTGCACAAACGGATACCGTCGATGATCGATGCGTGATTCAGCGCATCCGAAATGATCGCATCCTGCTCGTCGAACAGCGGCTCGAACAGGCCGCCGTTGGCGTCGAAGGCCGCCGCATACAGGATCGTGTCTTCCATGCCGACAAAATCCGACAACGCGCGCTCCAGTTGCTTGTGCACGGTCTGGGTGCCGCAGATGAAACGCACCGACGACAGGCCATAGCCGTATTTCTCGGTGGCGGCGATGGACGCCTGCACCATCGACTCATCACCGGACAGGCCCAGGTAATTGTTGGCGCACAGATTGATCAGGGTGCGGCCGTCGTCACATGCGACTTGCGCACCCTGACGCGACGCGATCACGCGCTCGCTCTTGTACAACCCGTCCTGGCGCAATTTGCCCAGTTTGTCGTCCAGGCCGGCATAAAAAGCCTGTTTTGCATGCGCCGCATTCGTTTCGCTCATGGAAGATCCCCGTATGTAAGTCAAATTAAGCCAAATCGCCCCGGATCGAGGCCTATAACTGTTCAGCTGATATTTTTTGTACTTGGCTGGCATTGCATCTGCTACGATGCTGTTCAGTACAAAGCAAAAAATCCACTATCCAAAACTCAAGTTCAATATAGTGGATATTAGCGATGCCCATTAAACATTGCAAGCACTTCATGAAAAAGACGATCACTCCCGCCACACCGCCAGAAGTCGGCGCCACCCTGCAGAAAATACGCCTGAAACGCGGTCTGACGCTGGACGACCTGTCGCGCGCCGCCGGCGTGTCCAAGTCGATGCTGTCGCAGATCGAGCGCGAAAAGGCCAATCCGACCATCGCGGTCGCCTGGCGGCTCGCCAATGCGCTGGGTATCGGCATCGAGGAATTGCTGGCTGGCGAGGCGCAGGCGACGGAAGCGATCCACATCCTGGAACCGCACGAGACACCGACCCTGCCCGGCGTGCATGCCGGTTATGTACTGCGGATCCTGGGGCCGATGGAACTGGCCGGCAAGTATGAATGGTATGAATTGACGCTGGCGCCACAAGGCGAGTTGGTGTCCCAACCGCACGATCCGGGCACCAAGGAATACCTGACGTTATTGCACGGCGCGGTTGATGTCGAGGTGGATGGCGTGAAGAAAAAACTCAAGACCGGCGGTACCGCCCGCTACATGGCGGACAAGAGCCATGCAATCAGGAACGCAGGCAAGACTGAGGCGAAAGCGTTACTGGTCGTCATCCACCGATGATCCACCCGGCGCTGGGTATAAGTTAATGAGAAAAAATTCGAATCCCGCGCCGGCTTTGATCCGGACAATCGATCCTTTGCATCGATTTATTTCGGAGAAACTAATGCTCCGGAAATTACGCACCGGCGATCCCGATGACGCTGTCCGTCCGTGCGCGGATGCCAGCAGCTTGACCGTTTCCTTACCCATGACGACCAGCGCACGCAGCGCACGCAGCGTACATAAGGCGCTGCGGCGATTCGGCCACATGCTGAGCCGAGCCGCAGCGACGATCGTGCTTTGCGCGATTCCGATCGGTTTCGATGATGCAAATCAAACCGACGGCAGCAAATAGTGAAATGATTTGCCGACGCTTTCGACCAAACACTGATCAAACAATGATATGCCGACTTTTGGCCCATACGTTTGATGCCTTGTCCCGATTAATCGGGGCAAGCAGTGTGTACACAAAGGGTTACCGTAAATTCAATTTTGGAGAAATCATCATGAAAACATTTCTTGCCGCCCTGCTCGCTTGCGTCTCATTGGTTGCCAGCACATCTACGTTTGCAAAGGAAAGTGAAGAGTCCGAAAAAGCCATGATGATGCAGTTAAAGAAAATGGACACCAATGGTGACGGCATGGTTTCAAAGGATGAATACATGAAATATCACGAAGCGAGGTACGACGCGATGAAGAAAACCAAAGACGGCATGGTCGACATGAACGAGATGAAAAAGATGACGCGCATGTATATGCGCAATATGGAAGGCGAGGCCTCCAAATAGGAGGGCGTTGCCGGGCGCCGGCGGCGTCGGCAATACGGCCCGGCACGGTCATTAAATCGGCAATCAGGCCGGCGTCGCCAGTTTCAGGCCGACTATGCCGGCGATGATCAGCGCAACGCTGACCAGTCGCGCCGCATTGGCGGGCTCCCCCAGCAAAATAATGCCGAGGATCACGGTGCCGACCGCGCCGACTCCGACCCAGACGCCATAGGCGGTGCCGACCGGCAACGACTTCATCGCCAGCCCCAGCAGTCCGACGCTGAGCAGCATCGCCAGCACGGTGCCGACCGTCGGCCACAGCCGCGTGAATCCTTCCGTGTATTTGAGTCCGATGGCCCAGCCCACCTCGAACAGTCCTGCGACAATCAGCATGAGCCAAGCCATCGATTTCCTTTGCATACAGACGCGCCGCTATCGCGCCGACAGATGCCCCGGCGCAATCACGTTGCGGTAGGAGTATATTAAAATAGTGCAATAATTATTTGCGGGCGGAAAGTAGAACAACGGGGAGTATATGCCTCCACCCGCGTCAGTTTCGCAGCCCGCAGACCGAATCACTCCACCAGCACCTTCTCGATGCGGCGGTCCGGCACCAGCCATGTCAGCGCGACCCCGACATAGATGCTTAAGGCGAGCCAATGATTGAAGAAAGTCAGCGGTATCGCGAGCGCATACGCCAACGCCGACAGCTTGCCCTTGACATCGCATCCGACCGCTCTGGCCAGTCGGGAATCCCAGCCATGCAGCCTGATCAGCACCAGCACCAGGATGTAATACGCGATGGCCGCCATCAGCAGCACGCAGCCATAGACCGCAATCGGCAGCATCGAAAAATGATTTTCACCCATCCAGCCGGTCACAAACGGGAACAGCGACAGCCAGAACAACAAATGTAAATTGGCCCACAATACCGGCCCATTGACCTTCTTCACCGCATGCAGCAGATGGTGGTGATTGTTCCAGTAGATGCCGACATACACGAAGCTCAACACATAACTGATCAATACCGGAATCAGCGGCTGCAGCACGGTCAGATCATCGCCGTGCGGCACCTTCAGTTCCAGCACCATGATGGTAATGATGATGGCAATCACGCCATCGCTAAATGCTTCCAGCCGGCCTTTGTCCATCTCGGCCCCCTCCCTGTCAGACGTGCCCCCTGCGGCGGCGCCGGCGATCTGGCCCGAACGAGTGTGCCGGCCGATGTTGGTCTGCGCCAAGCGCTGCGGCCGCCTGGCCGCTGCGCGATCAGCTCAGCTCTTCCAGACGGATCTTGATCACCTTGCCGACCACCGTCGACAAGGCTTCCATCTTCGCAATCGCTGCCACGATGTTTTTTTCCTGGGTCTGATGCGTCAGGATCACGATATCGGTCTGACTCTCGCCTTCGGCCGGTTCCTTTTGCAGCATCGCATCGATCGAAATCGACGCATCGGCCAGGATCCGGGTGACATCGGCCAGTACGCCCGGCAGGTCGGCGACGTGCATCCGCAGGTAGTAACTGGTGGTGATTTCCGACATCGGCAGGATCGGTGTATCGGTCATCGCGTCGGGCTGGAAAGCCAGATGCGGCACCCGGTGTTCCGGATCGGCCGTCGCCAGGCGGGTGATGTCGACCAGATCGGCGATCACTGCCGATGCGGTCGGCTCGGCGCCGGCGCCCTTGCCGTAATACAAGGTGGCACCGACGGCGTCGCCATGCACCAGTACCGCATTCATCGCGCCTTCGACATTCGCGATCAGACGCTTTTCCGGGATCAGCGTCGGGTGCACGCGTAGTTCGATGCCTTCCTGGCCGTTGACGTGGGCGCGCTTGGCGATGCCGAGCAGCTTGATCCGGTAGCCTAGTTCTTCGGCATACAGGATGTCGGTGGCCTGCAATGTGGTGATGCCTTCGACGTAAGCTTTCTCGAACTGCATCGGTATGCCGAACGCGATGGCAGCCATGATGGTGGCCTTGTGCGCAGCGTCGATACCCTCGATGTCGAAGGTCGGGTCGGCTTCAGCGTAACCGAGGCGTTGTGCCTCTTTCAGCGCGACGTCAAAATCGAGTCCCTTGTCGCGCATCTCGGACAGGATGAAATTGGTGGTGCCGTTGATGATGCCGGCGATCCACTCGATCCGGTTGGCGGTCAGGCCTTCGCGCAGCGCCTTGATGATCGGAATGCCGCCGGCGACGGCCGCTTCGAACGCGACCATCACGCCCTGGTCTTGCGCCGCCTTGAAAATCTCGTTGCCGTGCGTCGCCAGCAAGGCCTTGTTGGCGGTGACGACATGCTTGCCATTGGCGATCGCCTTCAGCACCAGGTCCTTGGCGATGCCGTAGCCACCGATCAGCTCGATCACGATGTCGATGTCGGGATGGTTGACCACCAGGTTGGCGTCGCTCACCACTTCGCATTCGCCATTGGTCAGTTCGCGCGCGCGTTCGGTATTGAGGTCGGCCACCATCGTGATTTCGATGCCGCGACCGGCGCGACGCGTGATCTCTTGCTGGTTACGTTTCAGGACGTTGAATGTGCCGGCGCCGACGGTGCCGATGCCTAGCAGGCCTACTTTGATGGGTTTCATAGCTCTCTATATCTTTTGTTTAAACACAGCGCGAAAAACACGAGCGTGGGCAAGGCGCGGCCGGCCCGACTCGACAATATACTCCATGACAATTGCTTCCTTCCCGCATATGAAAAGCCGGGAGATACTACATACTCCAACCTATTCGGTGCTGTGGCGGCGGCGATAGCCTTCCAGGAAACGCGCAATGCGGCCGATGGCGTCGCTCAAATCGTCCGCATTGGGCAGGAACACGACGCGGAAATGGTCCGGTGTGTGCCAGTTGAAGCCTGTGCCTTGCACGATCAGGACCCGTTCTTCCTCTAGCAACTCGTAGGCGAATTGCTGGTCATCCGCGATCGGGTACATCTTGGCGTCGAGTTTGGGAAACATGTAAAGCGCCGATTTTGGCTTGACGCAGGTCACGCCCGGGATAGCGGTCAACAGTTTGTGCGCCATGTCGCGTTGCTTGAGCAGGCGGCCGCCAGGACCGACCAGGTCGGCAATGCTCTGATAGCCGCCGAGCGCGGTCTGGATCGCGTACTGCCCCGGCGCATTGGCGCACAGACGCATCGAGGCCAGCATGTTCAGGCCCTCGATGTAATCCTTGGCGTGACGTTTTTCACCCGACACCACCATCCAGCCGGCGCGGTAACCACAGGAGCGGTAATTCTTGGACAAGCCATTCAGGGTCAGGCACAGCACATCATCGGCCAGCGACGCGATCGAGACGTGCTGCGCCTCGTCGTACAGCGTCTTGTCGTAGATCTCGTCGGCGCACACGATCAGTTGATGCTGGCGCGCCACCTCAACGATCTGTTGCAAAATCTCGACCGGATACAGCGCCCCGGTCGGGTTATTCGGGTTAATGACGACGATCGCCTTGGTATTGGGCGTGATCTTCTTCTTGATATCGTCGATATCGGGCAGCCAGCCGTTGGACTCGTCGCACAGGTAATGCACCGGCTTGCCACCCGACAGGCTGACCGCGGCGGTCCACAGCGGATAGTCGGGCGCCGGCACCAGCACTTCGTCGCCGCCATTGAGCAGTGCATTCATGCTCATCACGATCAGCTCCGACGCGCCATTCCCGATATAGATGTCTTCCATCGTCACGCCGGCGATGTTCTTGCCCTGCGTGTAGTGCATGATCGCCTTGCGTGGCGCGAACATGCCTTTGGAGTCGGTGTAGCCGGCAGCGTTGTGCAGGTTCAGGATCATGTCCTGCACGATTTCGTCGGGCGGATCGAACCCGAACACGGCCAGATTGCCAATGTTGAGCTTGATGATCTTGTGGCCCTCTTCCTCCATCTGCTTGGCCTTTTCCAGCACAGGCCCGCGGATGTCGTAGCAGACGTCTGCCAGTTTCTTTGATTTTTGAATCGGTCGCACTGCGGTCTTTCGTCGTTTTCAATATTTAGGTACTGCGCGGGCTTGACTACTGATGCCGGATTGCTGCATTGCCAGAAAAACCCCATTCTGCCGAATCTACCCTCTTTTATCAATCTAAACAGGCCGATGAAGCTCACCAAAGCGAGTTAAAACGCGGAAAAACGCTACAATGCGGCTTGTTCCCCATCTTTTCCACGCAATTCGCGCATTCAAATCGGTTGCGCGCGCGTGCCGACGCCATGAAGCTGCATGCCACCACCACTCAACAATACCAAACCGTCACCGCCTACGACGACAGCGGTATCGAAATCAATGCTCGGCATTTTAACTATAGCCTGCTGGTGCTGCCGGAAGTCGCGCCAATCGCGTGGCCGGTCCCCAGTTTCGAGCAATTGACCCCCGAGCACTTCGCGCAGATCGATGCCGCCATGCCGGATGTCGTGATCCTCGGTACCGGCGCCCGCCAGCGTTTCGTCCATCCGAGGCTGACCGCCATGCTGACGGCGCGCCGGGTCGGCGTCGAATGCATGGACAACAAGGCAGCCTGTCGTACTTATAACATCCTGATGGCGGAAGGCCGCAAGGTGGCGCTCGCGCTGATAGCTGAAAACCCTGCTCCAGGCCCGCAAGAACAATCCTGATTAAGCATATACTCCATAGATATCGATCTCCATCCGCAATAAAATAGGCGGATAGATCAATATACTCCATAACATATTTGGACGGACCAAGCCCTTGCATTCACTCCCCACAATGACCGATCTTTACAAATCCAAAGCCTTCACCTGGGCACTGCTGCTGATTTTCACCATTGCCTGGTTTTACATGCTCGATTTGCGCACCCTGGTCCCGACCGATGAGGGCCGCTATGCCGAGATGGCGCGCGAAATGGTCGCCAGCGGCGACTGGATCACGACCCGCCTGAACGGCATCAAGTATTTTGAAAAGCCACCGCTGCAAACCTGGATGAATGCGCTCACTTTCGAACTGTTTGGCATGGGTGAATGGCAGGCACGCTTCTGGACTGGCCTGTCCGGCTTTTTCGGTATCGTGATGACTGCGTATGCCGGCTACCGCGTATTCAACCCACGCGTCGGCTTCTATGCAGGACTGGTGTTGGCGTCAAGCTGGCTGTGGGCTGCGCTAGGCCATGTCAACACGCTCGATATGGGGCTGTCCGGCATGATGACGCTGGCGCTGTGTGCGCTGCTGGTCGCGCAACGTGACAATGCAACCGCCAGCGAACGCCGCACCTGGATGCTGGCTTGTTGGGCCGGCATGGCGCTGGCCGTCATGTCGAAGGGCTTGATCGGGCTGGTCCTGCCGGGCGCCGTGCTGGTGATTTACACCGTGCTGGCGCGCGACTGGTCGATCTGGCAGCGTCTGCACTTGGGCAAGGGTCTGCTGCTGTTTTTTGCGATCACCACGCCGTGGTTCATACTGGTGTCGCTGAAAAATCCAGAATTTCCGCGTTTTTTCTTCATCCACGAGCATTTTGAGCGCTTCCTGACCAAGACCCACCATCGCGAAGGGCCGCTGTATTACTTCGTGCCGCTGCTGGTGGTCGGCCTCCTGCCCTGGCTCGGCGTTTTTGTTCAAAGTGTCGTGCAGGGAATGAAACACGATGCCGCCGCGCGTTTTCAGCCGAAAAAAATGCTGGTGATCTGGGCCGGCTTCATCTTCTTCTTTTTCAGCATCTCCAGCTCCAAGCTGCCGTCTTACATCCTGCCGATCTTTCCGGCGCTGGCCTTGCTGCTGGCCGCGTATCTGGAACACGCACCGCGCCGCAGCTGGATCATCGCCGCCAGCCTGCTCGCCGCGCTGGGCGTGGTCGGCATGGCCCTGACGCCGAAAGTGGCGACCTTGACCAAGGTTCCTCAGGAGATCCCGCTGTATCAAGCCTATCAACCGTGGGTGCTGGCGGCCGCCATCGTGGCGCTGGTCGGCGGCCTGATGAGCCTGTGGTGCTTGCGCTCGCTGCAAACCCGCCGCGATCTGGCAGTCGTGATTCTGGCCGTCAGCGGTTTTGCGTCCAGCCAGATCCTGATGCTGGGCCACGAGCCGCTCGGCCGCTATGCATCGGGTGAGCCGCTGGTGGCGCCGATCCTGGCCGAACTGAGCCCGGACACGCCGCTTTATGCGGTTGGTCGCTACGATCAGGCGATTCCCTACTATTTGCGCCGGACCATGATCCTGGTAGAACATACCGACGAACTCGAATTCGGCCTGAAACAGCAACCCGAACTATGGATTCCGACCCGCGCCGCCTTCATTGACAAGTGGCGCAACGGCCCGAAATCGATTGCGGTGACGACACCGGAGATCTACACCGAGATGCAAAAACAAGGCGTGCCGATGCGCATCGTGGTCCAGGACCCGCGCCGGATCGTGATTGCGAATGACCCAAAGCCCTGATGCCAGACTGACAAGCGGTCGGCACACACCGGCCGCTGGCGCTTGGCGCATGGTCGGTGATGTGGCATTATCTGCCGGCCGTTTTTGTGCGCAGTTGTCTCCGGGCAACCTGACAACCGCCACCTTGAACCATTTTCAGCAACGAAACCCGAGCGACCGCCGAATGACAACCACTGCCCAACTACCCTTCCTGCCGTTTTCCAGGCCGACCATAGACGAAGCCACCATCGAGGCCGTCGGCCAGGTGTTGCGCTCCGGCTGGATTACCAGCGGGCCCAAGGTACAGGCGCTGGAAGCGCAGTTATCCGACTATTTCGGCGGCCGCCCGGTCCGCACCTTCAATTCCGGCACCTGCACCATGGAGATTGCGCTGCGCATCGCCGGCATCGGTGCGGGCGACGAGGTGATTACGACGCCGGTGTCGTGGGTCGCGACCGCCAACGTGATCATCGAAGTCGGCGCAACGCCGGTGTTTGCCGATATCGATCCGAGCACGCGCAACATCGACCTGGACAAGCTGGAAGCGGCCATCACACCCCGTACCAAGGCCATCATCCCGGTCTATCTGTCCGGCCTGCCGGTCGATATGGACCGCTTGTATGCGATCGCCAACAAGCACAAGTTGCGCGTGGTCGAGGATGCGGCTCAGGCGATCGGCTCGACCTGGCGCGGTCAGCGCATCGGTGCTTTCGGCGATATGGTGTCGTTCAGCTTCCAGGCCAATAAAAACATCACGACCGGTGAAGGCGGCTGCCTGGTATTGAACAATGCCGACGAGGCGCGGCTGGCGGAAAAATACCGACTGCAAGGCGTGACCCGCAGCGGTTTCGACGGCATCGACGTCGACGTGCTGGGCGGCAAATACAATATGACCGACATCACGGCCGTCATCGGCTTGGGTCAAATGGCCCACATTGACACCATTACCAGCCACCGCAAGGCGTTGGCGCAGCATTATTTCCACTGTTTTGGCGCAGATTTCGAGGCCAACACCGGCGCCCAGCTACCGGTCGCCGATACCGAGAACAGCAACTGGCATTTGTTCCAGATCATCTTGCCGGAGCGCATCAAGCGCGCCGACTTCATGGCGCAGATGTTGCAGCAGCACAATATCGGTATCGGCTTTCACTACGCGCCGATCCATCTGTTCACGCTGTACCGCGAACGCGGTTTCACGGAAGGCATGTTCCCGGTCGCAGAACGGATCGGGCGCCAAACTGTGACCCTGCCGATGTTCTCGGCCATGACAAAAGCCGATGTGGAACGGGCGGTTGGCGCGGTAAAATCTATGCTTGGCGAATAATTCCATGCGGTGCTGCCGGGCACCGCTTGCACACTCGATGAGGGCTTACCTAAAACTTGGATAGTTGTCCAGACGTCATTTCGGCGAAAACTGCCCGGCGTGTTCGCTTGATCAATGAACGACACCGGGTCCCGACATGCGCGGGAATGACACGGCAACTAGGAGTCTGTCGGACTTACGGCTCGGCGCCCCCGGAGAATCGGCTGCTAAAGTCTCTGAGCGGTACAGTGTCGCCGGTTTTTTTGGTCAATAGCTCGCTATTGACGCTGCAAATCCGGCAAAATCTGTCCTCGCTCAGCCAATTTTTCGCTTCGATTCCGTAGGTCCAACAGACTCCTAGATGTCCATTCTACAAAAGTCCCACCCATAAAAAAACGCCCAATGAATCCAGAAATCTCCGTCGTCATCCCCGTCTATAACGAAGAAGCCGGCCTGGCCCATCTGTTCGCCCGCCTGTATCCTGCGCTCGACGCGCTCGGCTATCCGTATGAAATCGTCTACGTTAACGATGGCAGTCGCGACAACTCGGCGGCCATTCTGGCCGAGCAATTCCGTTCGCGGCCAGACGTGACAAGGGTCGTGCTGTTCAACGGCAATTACGGTCAGCACATGGCGATTCTGGCCGGTTTCAACGCGTCACGCGGCGACATCGTAGTGACGCTCGACGCCGACCTGCAAAATCCGCCCGAAGAAATCGGCCGCCTGGTCGCCAAAGTGCGCGAAGGCTACGATTATGTCGGCTCGATCCGCCGCAAACGGCAGGATTCGGCATGGCGCACGATGGCCTCCAAGGCGATGAACCTGTTGCGCGAAAAAATCACCCACATCAAGATCACCGATCAGGGCAATATGCTGCGCGCCTACGGCCGCAACGTGATCGACCTGATCAATCAGTGCACCGAGGTCAATACCTTCGTGCCGGCGCTGGCCTTCACCTTCGCCCGCAAACCAGCGGAAATCGTGGTCGAGCATGAAGAACGCGCGGCCGGCGAATCGAAATATTCGATATACAGCCTGATCCGTCTCAATTTCGATCTGGTCACCGGCTTTTCGCTGGTGCCGCTGCAATTGTTCTCGATGCTGGGCATGGTGCTGTCCATCGGCTCGGCCGGCCTGGTGGTATTACTGCTGATCCGGCGCTTCCTGCTTGGCGCCGAGGCTGAGGGACTGTTCACCCTGTTTGCGATCGCGTTCTTCATGATGGGCGTAATCCTGTTCGGCATCGGCCTGGTCGGTGAATATGTCGGCCGCATCTTCCAGCAAGTGCGTGGACGGCCGCAATATGTCATCAAGACCATCCTGCAACAGCAACAGACCAGCGAGCAGCCGGAACCGCTGCATGCCGAGCCGGCAGTTATTCGGGATCGGCGATGAAAGCAGTCGTCTTCGCCTATCACAATGTCGGCGTGCGCTGCCTGAAGGTGCTGCTGGCGCGTGGCGTGGACGTCGCGCTGGTCGTCACCCACGAAGACAATCCGTCGGAGACCATCTGGTTCGAATCGGTCGCCGCGTTGTGCCGTGAGCATGGCATTCCGACCGTGACCCCGGCCGACCCGCGCTCGCCGGAATTGTTTGAACGCATCAAAACGCTACAACCGGATTTCATTTTCAGCTTCTATTACCGCCACATGCTGGCGCCCGAATTGCTGGCGCTGGCCAAACACGGCGCCTACAACATGCATGGCTCATTGCTGCCCAAATACCGCGGCCGCGTGCCCGTCAACTGGGCCGTGCTGCATGGCGAAACCGAAACCGGCGCCACGCTGCATGAAATGACGGCCAAGCCGGACGCGGGCGCAATTATTGGACAATCTGCGGTGCCGATCCTGCCCGACGACACCGCCTATGAAGTGTTCGGCAAGCTGACCGTGGCGGCCGAGCAAACGTTGTGGAACGCACTGCCTGACCTGTTGGCCGGGCATGCGCCAAAGCTGCCGAACGAGCTCGCAAAAGGCAGCTACTTCGGCGGCCGCACCCCGGAAGACGGTCGCATCGACTGGTCGCAAAACGCACAAAACGTCTACAACCTGTATCGCGCAGTAGCACCGCCCTATCCTGGCGCGTTCACGCAAATCGGCGACCGTACCTTCGTGATCGGCAAGGCCCGACTGGCAGCGACGACACCGCCAGATTTGCCCTTAGGCTTGGCAGTAGTGGATAATTGCGTATTTGGCGTCTGCGGCGATGGCCTCGCGCTGCGCATTACCGAATTATTGGTGGACGGAGCACCCGTTTCGCCTTCCCAATTGCAACAATATTTGTCCTGAGCCCTGAACGCCACGACGCCTGATTGCCGTCGCGGCCGCCATCGGGATCACCAATCAACCAGAGCAAGCGAAAAAACATGAAAAAAGTCCTTATCCTCGGCGTCAACGGTTTCATCGGCCATCATCTGTCCCAACGCATTCTCGAGACCACCGACTGGCACGTCTACGGCATGGACATGATGACCGACCGCATCAACGACCTGCTCGACAACGAAGCCTATAAATCGCGCATGCACTTCTTCGAAGGCGACATCACGATCAACAAGGAATGGGTCGAATACCACGTCAAGAAATGCGATGTGATCCTGCCGCTGGTTGCGATCGCAACGCCATCGACCTATGTCAAGCAACCATTGCGCGTATTCGAACTCGACTTTGAAGCGAATCTGCCGATCGTGCGCTCCGCCGCCAAGTACGGCAAGCACCTGGTGTTCCCATCGACGTCTGAAGTCTACGGCATGTGCCACGACGACGAATTCGATCCGGAACAGTCCGAGCTGGTCTGCGGCCCGATCAATAAGCCGCGCTGGATCTACTCCTGCGCCAAGCAGCTGATGGACCGCGTAATCTGGGGCTACGGCATGGAAGGCCTGAACTTCACGCTGTTCCGCCCGTTCAACTGGATCGGCGCCGGACTCGATTCGATCCATACGCCAAAAGAAGGTTCGTCCCGGGTCGTCACGCAGTTCTTCGGCCACCTCGTGCGCGGTGAAAACATCTCGCTGGTCGATGGCGGCCATCAGAAGCGTGCGTTCACCCATATCGGTGACGGCATCGATGCGCTGATGAAAATCATCGCCAACGAAGATGGCATTGCCAGCGGCAAGATCTACAACATCGGCAATCCGGTCAACAATTATTCGATCCGCGATCTGGCGGCAATGATGCTCAAACTCGCTGCCGAATACCCGGAATACGCAGACACGGCCAAGCGCGTCCAACTGATCGAAACAACTTCCGGCGCGTACTACGGTAACGGCTATCAGGACGTGCAGAATCGCGTGCCGAAAATCACCAATACCTGCGACGAACTGAAGTGGCAGCCGACTACCTCGATGGCCGATGCCTTGCGCACGATTTTCGACGCTTACCGCGGCCAAGTTGCCGAGGCCCGGGCACTGGTCGACTAAGGTTGATGCGAAGCTGCGCCAACCCTGTTCACCTTGCCCCGTGCCCCAAGTGCCCACTGTGCCATCAATCACCCTCAAAATCGACGTCGACACCTATCGCGGCACCCGCGAGGGTGTGCCGAACCTGGTGCGGCTGCTGCAGCAGCACCAGGCCAATGCCAGCTTCCTGTTTTCGCTCGGCCCGGACCATACCGGTTGGGCATTGCGGCGGGCATTTCGACCCGGTTTTTTTCAAAAGGTATCCCGCACCTCGGTGGTCGAGCATTACGGCTTAAAGACCCTGATGTACGGCGTGCTGTTGCCGGCACCTGACATCGGCCGGACCTGCGCCGCCGAAATGCGCGCAGTGCGCGATGCCGGCTTCGAATGCGGTATTCATACCTGGGATCATGTGGTGTGGCAGGACCACGTGCGCCGGCGCGATGCGACGTGGACCCGCACGCAAATGCAAAAATCGTTCGACCGCTTTACCGACATCTTCGGCCAGCCGCCGCAAACGCATGGTGCCGCCGGGTGGCAGATGAACGAACATGCGTTCGCCCAGCTTGACGCGTTCGGCATGGCCTATGCGTCCGACGGCCGCGCCCAGCTGACAGAATCCGGCACGCTAGCCGATCCGGCAGCCGGTCCGCACCGGCTCAGTGCCTTGGGCAAGACCCACTCCTGCATCCAGTTGCCGACCACACTGCCAACGCTGGATGAAATGCTCGGGCGCAGCATGCATGGCGCCGTCGTCGACACGGCCAATATCGCTGCCCATTTGCTGAAACTGACCGAGCAGCCGCGCGATCACGTGTACACCTTGCACGCAGAACTTGAAGGACAGAAACTCGCCCCCATCTTCGATCAATTGCTGAGCGGATGGCGGGCACAAGGCTATCAATGTATGGCAATGGCAGACTATTATGAACAGGTCAAGAACGAGCCATTACCCACTTATCCGGTCAGTTGGGGAGAGTTGCCGGGGCGCTCGGGCGAACTGATTTTGCAAGCTTGATGCGGAACCGGTGGTGCGAACGCGGCTAACCCTCTCCACGGTAACGACAACAACAGCGTACGCATAACCGATCAGGAGACTCCACTTGGCTGACACCCCCTCTGCACTGAACATGATGGTGCCCGATTTTTCCGCCGCGATGACCGGCGACCAGACCTTTACCTTGTCCGATTTCAAGGGCAAAAAGCTAGTGCTGTTTTTCTACCCTAAAGACAACACGCCCGGCTGCACCACCGAGAGCATGGCGTTCCGCGACTTGTACCCACAGTTCCAACAATCCAATACCGAGATTTTCGGTATCAGCCGCGACAGCATTCGCTCGCACGAGGGATTCAAGTCCAAGCTGGGCATGCCTTTCGAGCTCATTTCCGACCCCGACGAAACCCTGTGCGGCATGTTCAATGTCATGAAAATGAAGAACATGTATGGTAAGCAAGTCCGCGGCATCGAGCGCAGCACTTTTGTGATTGACGCGTCGGGCAAAATGGTGAAAGAATGGCGTGGAGTAAAGGTACCCGGGCACGTAGACGATGTGCTGGAATTTGTGAGATCCATCTAGCCCTAATCCATTGAATACAAGAGAATTTTCTCCGCATCATGCCGTTGTTGGAAGACGCTACCGAGCTTCCGACCACGGCTTTTTTTTATTTTCAGCTTATCACCCGTCAATCCCCCTTTTTTCTGTTCGCCCCTCGCGTTTGCTGCAAGCGTTTCTCCTGTTCTTCCCCGAGCATTTGTGCCCCAAATTCTGTATGCTGTCCATACAGACTATTCGTGATAATTTTAGATTGAGGTTCTGATGCCCCTGCCAAAAATTCCAAGCAAACCCGCCGCGCTACTGTCGCCCAAAGAATATCCGAAAGCGGAAAAGGGAAAAATCGTCAAACCCGTCATGACCGTGCCAGAAACCGTGGCGCAAAAACCGGCAGCGAAAAAGCCGGCACCCGCTGACATAGCGCCGGTGGCACGCAAAAAAACCACAGAAATTGCCCTGGTTGAAACGCATCGTCTGGCGAAAAATCCGGCGGTCGAAGCGCGCATGAAATCCAGCACCAGCCGCGCTGCCGACAAGGTAGGCGCAACCAAGCTGTTCGTGCTCGATACCAATGTGCTGATGCATGATCCATCATCGCTGTTCCGCTTCGAAGAGCACGACATCTATCTGCCGATGATGACGCTGGAAGAGCTGGACGACCACAAGAAAGGCATGTCCGAAGTCGCGCGTAACGCGCGCCAGGTGTCGCGTTCGCTCGATGCACTGGTCGGCGATTCGGAAAACCACCGGATCGAGCAAGGCATCCCGCTATCCAAGCTCGGCAACAAGGATGCCAAGGGCTGCCTGTACTTCCAGACCAAACTGCACGACGTCACTCTTCCGGAAGGGCTGCCGGTTGGCAAAGCCGACAACCAGATCCTCGGCGTGGTACGCGCACTGGAAGCGGAACAACCCGGGCGGGCCGTGGTACTGGTGTCGAAAGACATCAACATGCGGATCAAGGCTCGCGCGCTCGGTCTGCCGGCAGAAGACTACTTCAACGACCACGTCCTGGAAGATACCGACCTGCTGTACTCCGGCATCGTGCAACTGCCGGACGATTTCTGGGTCAAGCACGACAAGGGCATGGAATCCTGGCAGGAAAACAAGCACGGCACCGGCTACACTTTTTATCGCGTCACCGGCCCCGTGGTCCCATCATTGCTGGTCAACCAGTTCGTCTATACCGAACCAAAAAACGGCGAAGCGTCGTTCTATGGACAGGTCAAGCAGATCAACGGCAAGACCGCGGTAATGCAGACGCTGCGTGATTTTGCACACAGCAAGAACAACGTCTGGGGCGTCACCGCGCGCAACCGCGAACAAAATTTTGCGCTGAACCTGCTGATGAATCCAGAGTGCGACTTCGTCACTCTGCTGGGTCAGGCCGGCACCGGCAAGACCCTGCTGGCGCTGGCTGCAGGTCTGGCACAAGTGCTCGAGACCAAGCTGTACAACGAAATCATCGTCACTCGCGTGACCGTGCCGGTTGGTGAGGACATCGGTTTCCTGCCCGGTACCGAAGAAGAAAAAATGTCGCCGTGGATGGGCGCGTTCGACGACAACCTCGAGGTGCTGAACAAGTCCGACACCGATGGCGGCGAATGGGGCCGCGCCGCAACGCAGGACCTGATTCGCTCTCGGATCAAGATCAAATCGCTCAATTTCATGCGCGGCCGCACCTTCGTCAACAAGTTCCTGATCATCGACGAGGCGCAGAACCTGACCCCGAAACAGGTCAAGACTCTGGTCACACGCGCCGGCCCCGGCACCAAGATCATCTGTCTGGGCAATATCGCGCAAATCGATACGCCTTACCTGACCGAAGGTTCCAGCGGGCTGACCTATGTGGTCGACCGCTTCAAGGGTTGGGGGCACAGTGGACATGTGACGCTGGCACGCGGTGAACGCTCGCGCCTGGCGGATCATGCGAGCGAAGTCTTGTAGCGAGCAGTTGCAGAGGTCGGGTCATGCTCCGACTGGTCTTGTTGTTAAAAAAACGGCGCATCAAGCGCCGTTTTTCATTCTGCGCTGCGCTCCGGTGCCGATCGACCTACCCTTGTGAAAATCGTGCCGCTTGCAACGCAAGCAAATTTCGACTACATTAATGCCTAAGCAATCATTGTCTAGGCAATTAATAGCATGTCAGAAATTAAATCCAATCCATTCGAGGATTTCCGTATCGAGGACAGCGTCGGCTACCTGCTGGCGCGCTCGCGCACGATGCTGGCCAAAGCCATCGATGCCGCCTTGGCCGAACACAACATCACCCATGCCCAAGGCAGCATTCTCATCAGGCTGGCGACCGGGAAATCCACTACTGCGGCGGATTTCGCGCGCGAACTATACATCGACGCCGCGTCCATGACGCGCATGATCGATCGCCTTGAAAAACGTGGTTTGCTCGCGCGGGAACCCAATCCGGACGACCGCCGCCAGTTCAAGTTGCGTCTGACGAACGAGGGAACGACGCTGGCCGAGAAACTGCCGGCGCTGTATACGGCGACGTTGAACCGCAGTTTCAGCGGATTCAGCGCCGAAGAATTAGGGTTTTTAAAATATTTATTACGGAAATTACTTGCCAACTGTACGCTTTCAGATGAGAAAAATAATTGACCAAGCAATTACTTGAGCATACGAAACCTCGTGCCTGAATACGTCACACCGACTGCAGAGCAAACAACGCACATGACCATGCCCTTCATACCACGCAAGAACCGTACCGCGCGCCCATCCTGGCGACTGCTGGCGATCAGCGCCGCGGCGGCCCTGTTATCCGCCTGCGCCAGTTTCAACGGCATTAGCCCGACCGCATCAACCCAGACGCCGGGTGACTATGCTTCTGCCGCCACCCTGCCCAGCCAAGGAGGCCAGTGGCCGGATGCATCATGGGTAGGCCATATCGGCGGCGCACCGTTGCAGATATTGGTGGATGAGGCGCTGCGCGGCAATCCGGGCTTGCAGATCGCAGCGGCACGCGTGTCGGCGGCGCGTGCCATAGCCGACGCGACCGGTGCGGCAACCAAGCCGATGCTCGATGCCGGCTTTAGCAGCACCTACCAACGCTTTACCGAAAATGGCCTGATCCCGCCGCCATTGGCCGGACAATACAAGTCTGACAATGAGTTGGCCCTTAATTTCTCCTACGAATTCGATTTCTGGGGCAAGCACGCGGCCGAGTTACGGGCAGCGCTGTCGCAAGGCAAGGTCGCCGAAGCCGAGCAATATTCGGCCCGACTGGTACTAGCCGGCGCCGTTACCCGTGCCTGGGTCCAACTGGCGCGCCAGTCGGAACAACTGGGCCTGACCGAACAGCAGTTGCAACTACGTGAAAAACTCGATCGCCTGACCCAACAGCGGGTGCGCGCCGGCCTCGACAATCAGAGCGATAACCAACAGACCCAGGTGCAATTGGCCGGCTTGCGCGCGGAACAGGCGCAATGGCAAGAGGCCATTGCATTGACACGCAATCAACTGGCGGCGCTGCTCGGGCAGGGTCCGGATCGTGGCTTGGCAATTGCACTCCCGATGCTGCCTGCCGCATCCGCCACGCAAATACCGGACGAGTTGCCGCTCGCGCTGCTGGGACGCCGTCCCGACATCGTGGCTGCGCGCTGGCGGGTGGAAGCGGCACAAGGTGACATCGACAGCGCCAAAACCGCGTTTTACCCGAATATCGATCTGAAGGCGTTCGCCGGATTTTCTGCATTCGGCCTGACCAATCTGCTCGACAGCGGCAGCCGCATTGTGGGCATTGGCCCGGCCATTACCGTGCCCATCTTCAACGGCGGCCGTCTGCGCGCCCAGTTGAAAGGCCAGGTCGCCGCCTACGATGGCGCGGTCGCCAGTTATAACCAGAGTCTGACCGAGGCGCTGCACGAGGTCGCCGACCAGGTGCAATCGCTGCGCGCGGTCGAGACCCAGGGCAACCATCAGCGCCAGGCCACTTCGGCCGCGGCTCAGGCTCTGACACTGGCGCAGCAACGGCAACAAGTCGGCACCGCCAACATGCTGCATGTGCTGGCTGCAGAATCGGCATGGCTGACGCAACGCAAGCTGGAACTCGATACCCAGGCCCGCCGTGCTGACCTGGAGGTCGGCCTGATCAAGGCGCTCGGCGGCGGCTTCGATGCGGCCCAGACGGGACTTGCCGCAACCACCGATACCGTCCCAAGTTCATCCACTTCCAACCGTTCAACATTTGCGAAATCAGCATCATGACCACACCGAGCCCTACTCCCGAAGTCGCACCCGTCGTCCCCGGCAAACGCCGTGGCTTGCTGATCGCGGTCACTGCCGTGCTGTTGATCGTCCTGATCGCGTATGCCATCTGGTGGGCAGTTTTCCTGCGCCATTACGAAAGCACGGAGGACGCCTACGTCGCCGGCAACGTGGTGCAGGTCACACCCCAGGTTGCCGGTACCGTGCTGGCGATCAACGCCGACGATACCGAACTGGTCCAGGCCGGCAAACCGCTGGTCGAACTCGACCGCCGCGATGCCAAGGTGGCGCTTGATCAAGCCGACGCGCAACTGGCGCAAGCGGTGCGTGAAGTGCGCACGCTGTTCGTCAACAACGGCGCGCTCAATGCGAATGTCGCGGTGCGCAACAACGATCTGACACGAGCCCGTGCCGATCTGGTGCGGCGGCAGGAATTGATCGGCACCGGTGCCGTATCGAAGGAAGAGCTGGAACACGCGCGCAGCGCGGTGCAGGCTGCGGAGTCGGCGTTACAGGTCACGCAGGATCAGCTGGCGTCGAACCGGGTGCTGACCGACCGCACCACGGTGGAACAGCATCCGAACGTACAGCGCGCCACAGCCAACGTGCGCAATGCCTATTTGACCTATGCCCGTTCGACGCTGCTGGCGCCGATCAATGGCTATGTCGCCAAGCGTTCGGTGCAGGTAGGGCAGCGGGTGGCGGCCGGGACGCCGTTACTGTCGATCGTTGCACTCGATGCGCTGTGGGTCGATGCCAACTTCAAGGAAGTGCAGGTGTCGCGCATGCGGATCGGCCAACCCGTCAGCCTGCACTCGGATCTATACGGTTCGGACGTTGAATACCATGGCAGGGTGATTGGACTGGCGGCCGGTACCGGCTCCGCGTTTGCACTATTGCCGGCGCAAAATGCCAGCGGCAACTGGATCAAGGTGGTGCAGCGGATTCCGGTGCGCATTGCGCTTGATCCGAAAGAGTTGGCAGCACATCCGCTGCGCATCGGCTTGTCGATGCAGGTCAAGACCGACATCGCCAATGCGCAAGGAAATTCGCTGACCAGCAATGCCGCGCCACGCACGGCACCAGCGTATGCAACCGACGTATTCAATGACGCGGGAACCGATGCCGACAAGCGGATCGCCCAGATCATCGCGGTCAACAACGGCGGCAATACGGCGCCCGTGCCGGCGGTGAAGTAAGCAGCCGGTTGTGCGTTGCCAATCAGATGCGTACGACAGTGGCACAGCCGGTTGGACGCATTTGATTCATGCTGGCGTTCGTTGCTTGGTATCGTTGATTACAGATACTCCTTACATCAATGTCGAATTCATCATTTAAAACATTGGTCACCTTAATATACTACCGTTAACACAGTTAAGAAAAGCGGTATCAACAGCAGTACGACGGTTGATGCCTGCGCTCACTAGCCACCAGAATGCGTCCATGACTTCCCCATCCCGCCCCGCTTTGCAACCGCTCCAAGGCGGCCAGCTCGTCATGGGCACGCTCGCCTTGTCGCTGGCTGTATTCATGAACGTGCTCGACACATCGATCGCGAACGTGTCGATTCCGGCGATTGCCGGCGACCTTGGTGTGTCACCGCAGCAAGGTACCTGGGTCATCACTTCGTTCGCGGTCGCCAATGCGGTTTCGGTGCCGTTGACCGGCTGGCTCACCATGCGCTTCGGTCAGGTCAAATTATTCATCACCTCGATCCTGCTGTTCGTGATCTCGTCCTGGCTGTGCGGCATGGCGCCAAATATCGAGATGCTGATCGCGGCACGGGTCCTGCAAGGTGCTGTCGCCGGGCCGATGATCCCGTTGTCGCAGGCGTTGCTGCTATCGAGTTACCCGCCCGCCAAGAGCGGGATGGCGCTCGCCTTCTGGGGCATGACCACGCTGGTGGCGCCGATCATGGGCCCGCTCTTGGGTGGCTGGATTTCAGATAATTATTCTTGGCCATGGATCTTCTATATCAATATCCCGGTCGGTATTTTCGCAGCCTGGGCTACCTGGTCGATCTATCACAAGCGCGAATCGACCATCATCAAGAGACCGATCGACAAGGTCGGACTGGCGCTGCTGCTGCTCTGGGTCGCCAGCCTGCAGCTGATGCTCGACAAGGGCAAGGAACTGGACTGGTTCAACTCGGGCGAAATCGTGGTGCTGGGTGCATGTGCCGTGGTCGGCTTTATCTACTTCATCATTTGGGAGCTGGGCGAAGAGCATCCGGTGGTCGATCTGTCGCTGTTCGCCGGGCGCAATTTCAGCGCCGGCGTGATCGCGATCTCGGTCGCCTATGGCGTATTTTTCGGCAGTCTGGTGATCCTGCCCTTATGGCTGCAGACCCAGATCGGATATACTGCGACCGAAGCCGGCAAGGTGATGGCGCCGGTCGGCATCTTTGCGATCTTGCTGTCGCCGCTGGTCGGCAAACTGTTGCCGAAAATCGACGCGCGCCTGGTCGCGACTAGCGCCTTCATTATCTTCGCGATCGTGTTCTACATGCGCGCGCAATTCACGACTGAAGTCGATTACCTCACGTTGATGATTCCGACCGTGATCCAGGGCGCGGCGATGGCCATGTTCTTTATTCCACTGACCTCTATTATCCTGTCGGGTCAGCCGCCCGACAAGATTCCGGCTGCCGCCGGCCTGTCCAACTTCGTCCGCATCATGTTCGGTGGTATCGGCACTTCACTGACCAGCACCTTGTGGGACCGCCGCACTACCCTGCACCATGCGCAATTGGCCGAGCACAGCGGCCCGACCAACCCGGCCTTCGGTCAGGCGGTGCAGGCGCTGACCGCGCAGGGCATGCCGGAACCGGGCGCGCTGGCGGTGATCGAACGCACACTCAGCGTGCAGGCCAGCACCCTGGCTGCAACCGATATCTTCTGGCTGTCGTCATTCCTGTTCCTGACCCTGATTGGACTGGTCTGGATGACCAAGCCGAGTAAGTCGAGCGTCTCGATGGATGCGTCGTCGGCTGCGCACTAAGTGCATCAATGACGGTCACGGGCTAATCAAACTCCCGCTAGCAATGTACGGCGAATGTTTGATTCTCCGCAAACGGCGCGCTGTCAGACGCGCCAGTAACCGCGAAGCTAATCCTGCTCGCCAAATGATCGTAGGGTGCGCCGCGCGCACCGATAGCTGCAGACGATGGTGCGTGCGGCGCACTTCTCGTCCTGTTCCGCTGGCGTTTCTTTTTGCAGTACAGCCGCCCTCAACTCAGCGCGTCCAGCGTGTACTGGAACTGGTACAAATGCTGGCCGTCGACGATATCGATCGTCATGCTGCCGGCCAATCCCTTCAGCTGCCCAGTGCCGGAATCGGGCACCACAGTCACGGTCAATTTTCCATCGCCGCGCGTCATGGTACCGCCATGCTGCAGCACGAAACTGCCGCTGTGACCTTGCAGCGTGCCGGTGACACGCTCGATCGCGACATACGCGGCGGAGCCTTTGACCTCGGTACCGGCGGCGAGCATCTCGCCGCGACTGGTTGCATCGAGCTCACCATGAAACTGCTTGTCGATAGCGAATCGGCCGAGAATGGCACCGATGACTTCATCCTGCGCCGGTTGTGGCGTCAGTGTTACGTCGAATGAACCGCTGGCGTCTTTGCTCATGCTTGCTCCATGGTGGTGGCGGAATGATCAATGATCGCTGATCATAGATGAACCCCTGTCGTACGGTGCGATCTGTTCAAATGTTTGGGTGGCGGCGAAAAAAAAGGGCGCCCGCAGCGCCCTTTTCCGGTCTTGCATCAGAAGATGCGGGTGCCGACCCACCACGCTACCGCCGCCATGAAGGCCGATGCCGGAATCGTGAATATCCACGCCCACACGATATTGCCGGCCACACCCCAGCGTACGGCGGACATCTTCTGTGCCGCACCCACGCCAACAATCGCGCCGGTAATGGTGTGGGTGGTCGATACCGGGACGCCCAGCGCGGTCGCCATGAACAGTGTAATCGCACCGCCGGTTTCTGCGCAAAACCCGCCGACCGGCTTCAGCTTGGTGATCTTCTGACCCATGGTCTTGACGATGCGCCAGCCGCCAAACAGGGTGCCCAGGCTGATCGCCGTATAGCAACCGATGATGACCCAATATGGCGGCATACTCTCGGCAGCGCTGGAATAACCGGACGCGATTAGCAGCATCCAGATGATACCGATGGTTTTCTGTGCGTCGTTACCGCCGTGACCCAGGCTGTACATTGACGCCGACACCAGTTGCAGGCGACGAAACCAGGCATCGACGCGGCGCGGTGTCGAACGCACGAACACCCACGACACCAGCAGCATCATTATTGAGCCGAAAATGAAGCCGAGCAGCGGTGACAGCACGATGAACACGATCGTCTTGATCAAACCGGCCGCTACCAACGCGCCGGTGCCGGATTTAGCCACCGCAGCACCGACCAGGCCGCCGATCAGCGCATGCGACGATGACGATGGAATTCCGTAATACCACGTCAGCAGATTCCAGAAAATCGCACCGACCAGCGCGCCGAATACGACATATTGATCGACCACCCCCGGATCGATGGTGCCTTTGCCGACCGTCGTCGCGACTGTCAATTGGTGAAACACCAGAATCGCGACGAAGTTGAAAACGGCGGCCATCGCCACTGCCGTCTGCGGTTTCAGCACACCCGTCGATACCACCGTCGCGATCGCGTTGGCCGCATCATGAAAACCGTTCATGAAGTCGAATATCAGGGCCAGTGCGATCAGGGCGATCAGGACGTAGATACTGATTTGGAAAGTATGCATGTTGTTGTGTTCAATCAGTTCGGGATATCGTGAAAACCGGCGAAACCGACCCGCCCGCCGATGGTCGCGGGAGCTCGCCCGCACATCCATCGGCCGCCAGCAGCGGCAGCGGCTGCGTGCATTTAGGCGTTTTCAACAATAATGCCTTCGATGATATTGGCGACATCCTCGCAACGGTCGGTGACCGTCTCCAGAATTTCGTAAATCGCCTTCAGCTTGATCAGCGTACGCACGTCCGGCTCGTCCCGGAACAATTTCGACATCGCGGCACGCATCACGTGATCGGCATCCGATTCGAGGCGGTCGATCTCGTTGCAGTATTCCAGGATCTGCCGCGAATTATCCATATTGTGCAGCAGCGCCACCGCCAGCTTGACCTTCTCGGCACAGGCCAGGCACAGTTCGGCCAGCCGCTTGGCTTCCGGCGTGACGACCTTGATGTCATACAGTGAGATGGTTTGCGCCGCATCTTCCAGCAAGTCGAGAATGTCGTCCATGCGGGTGATCAGCTGATGAATGTCGTCGCGATCGATCGGCGTGATGAAAGTCTTGTGCAGCATCTCGATCGTTGCATGGGTAACCTTGTCGGCTTCCTTTTCGAGGCCCTCGATCGCGTGAACCCGGATTTCCAGATCGTCGAAATTGGTCATCAGCGACACCATTTCCTTGGCGCCCTTGACGCACAGGTCAGCGTGCTGGTTGAACAATTCAAAAAATTTGCCTTCGGTCGGCATCAGTCGTCCAAACATAATCGCCCTCTTCCTTACTCGTTATATCGTTTATTTAAATTGGATGCCGTGCATAGTCGAGCGCAAGCTGTCCGAGATCTGCCGCACTATCAGAAACGCTTTGCATGGCGCCTCACGACGTTTGATATTGCGGAATTCCGCTCAATCGCCGCCGTACAGCGTCAGCGCACCGGTGTAATTGTCAAACTTGGTGTATTGCCCCTGGAATGTCAGGCGTACCGACCCAATCGGACCGTTACGCTGCTTGCCGATGATGATTTCGGCCGTGCCTTTATCCGGTGAGTCGGGGTTATAGACTTCATCACGATAGATGAACAGGATCACGTCGGCGTCTTGCTCGATCGCGCCTGATTCGCGCAAATCGGACATCACCGGACGCTTGTTGGGACGCTGTTCGAGCGAACGGTTCAACTGCGACAGCGCAATCACGGGGCAATTAAGTTCCTTTGCCAGGCCTTTCAGACCGCGCGAGATTTCGGAAATTTCGGTGGCGCGGTTTTCACCCGCGTTGTTGGCCGACATCAGTTGCAAATAATCGATGATAATCAGGCCCAGCTTGCCACACTGGCGCGACAGGCGGCGTGAACGCGCGCGCAGTTCGATCGAGTTCAGCGCCGGTGTTTCATCGATATACAGCTGAGCGTCGTTCATTTTCTGAATTGCATGCGTCAGCCGTGGCCAGTCCTCTTCGTTCAATCGTCCGGTACGCAAGCGGTGCTGGTCGAGTCGGCCGACCGAACCGAGCATCCGCATCGCCAGCTGGGTACCGCCCATTTCCATCGAGAATACCGCGACCGGCAGGCCACTTTCGATCGCGACGTTCTCGCCGATATTGATTGAAAACGCGGTTTTACCCATCGACGGACGCCCGGCGACGATGATCAGATCGCCTGGTTGCAGACCTGATGTCATGCGGTCCAGGTCGGCAAACCCGGTGGGCACGCCGGTGATGTCGCTCTGGCTGTCGCGGTTGTATAGCTCGTCAATTCGCTCCACCACTTGGGTCAGCAGCGGTTGAATTTCCTGGAAGCCCTGTGCACCGCGCGCGCCTTCTTCCGCGATCGCAAAGATCTTGGACTCGGCCTCATCCAGCATCTGCTTGACTTCCTTGCCTTGCGGATTGAGCGCCTGACCGGAAATTTCATCCGCGACCGAGATCAGCTTGCGCAGTACGCCGCGATCGCGCACGATTTCCGCATAGCGACGGATATTGGCGGCCGATGGGGTATTTTGCGCCAACGCATTCAGGTACGACAGGCCGCCGACCTCGTCGGCCTTGCCGATGCTCGACAGTGCTTCAAATACGGTAATCACATCGGCTGGACGCGACGCGTTGATCAGCTTGACGATCTGCTGGAAGATGATGCGGTGATCATAGCGATAGAAATCCTCGTTGCGGAGGAAATCCGCAATGCGATCCCACGCAGCGTTGTCGAGCAGTAATCCGCCCAGTACGGATTGCTCAGCCTCGATCGAGTGTGGTGGTACGCGAAGGGACTCTAATTGGGGATCGACGGCGACTTTCATGGCGCGAATTATACCTGCTAGAACTGACAATTCCCGGTAAATCGGCAATAAAAAAGCCGGGCAAACCCGGCTTTTTTATGGTGCAAAGTAACTTGTTACAAATGATCGCTTAAGCGTGATCGCCGATAACAGCCACCGTGATGTCTACGACCACATCGGTATGCAATGCGACGGCCACGGCGTGGTCGCCAGCAATCTTGAGTGCGCCTTGCGGCATGCGGATCTGCGATTTCTCGACCGCGAAACCTTGTTTGCTCAGCGCTTCAGCGATGTCAAAATTAGTGACGGAACCGAACAGACGGCCATCGACGCCCGATTTTTGCGAGATCTGGACGGTCAGACCGGCCAGTTTCTCGCCCTGCGCCTGGCTAGCAGCCAATTTTTCGGCAGCTGCTTTTTCCAGTTCAACGCGCTTTGCTTCGAATTCGGCAACTGCGCTGGTCGTGGCACGACGGGCCAGACGCTGAGGAATCAGGAAGTTACGGGCATAACCGTCCTTGACGCGTACGACTTCGCCGAGGTTGCCGAGATTAACGACTTTTTCTAATAGAATAATTTGCATATTTTTCTCCGGGATCTTGGAAATTGGCTTAACGAATGTGCGTTAGCGGCCAATTACGCTGTGTGCAGATCGGTGTATGGCAACAACGCGAGATAACGTGCGCGCTTGATCGCAGTGTCAACCTGACGCTGATAGATCGCCTTGGTGCCGGTCAGGCGTGCTGGCATGATTTTGCCGTTTTCCTGGACAAAATCCTTGAGCGTGTCGACGTCCTTGTAGTCGACCCGTTCAACGTGCGCTGCGGTGAAGCGGCAGAATTTTTTGCGTTTGAACAGCGGATTCTGCTGCTTGCGTTTTTCTTTGAGTTTGCTCTTATCGAACTTTTTACCGAATGCCATTTGTGGCTCCTGTATATATTAAGTGCGCTGCGACTATTGTCAGTCTTAGCGCTAAAAATCAATGATGTGAAACACCAGACTCTTGCTGTTGCGGCTCTTGCGTGCCAGGAATCCTGTGAAGCATAGTGCACTGCCCAACTCCAATCGATTGAACCGGCCTGAAATTTCGCCTGCGGCAAGCGCAGCAATTTCAAATTCGACCAGGCGCTCGATGCCTGCCTCCGTCTGTTGCGAACTGTGCAGCAAACGCGCTGACACAATCGGAATGCCTGCCGGCGTGTAGCGCAACATCTCGCGCTCGGCAATGCTGGCAACCAGTTGAAGCTGACTCTGGAATTGACTCACTAAACTAGCTCACGCTCCCTGAATGACGCGAATATTCCGCAACTAGCGCAATCAGGCCGCTGCAGCAGCAGGCGCAGCTGCAGGTGCAGGTGTCTCGGTACGGTGCTTGGCTGCATCTTCGCGCTGAACCGACTTCATCATCGGCGACGGAGCAGTTTCTGCCTTCTTCATCTTGACGGTCAGGTGACGCAGCACCGCATCATTGAATTTGAATGCAGTTTCGATTTCAGTCAAGGTCTCGCTGTCGCATTCGATGTTCATGCAGACATAGTGCGCTTTGGCGAGCTTTTGAATCATGTAAGCCATCTGACGACGGCCCCAGTCTTCAACGCGGTGGATCTTGCCGCCACGGGCCGTGACGTTGGTCTTGTAGCGCTCGATCATTGCAGGCACTTGCTCGCTTTGATCCGGGTGCACGATAAATACGATTTCATAATGACGCATGTAATCTCCTTTTGGACGGATTGAAAAATCGCCCACCTCGGCGTCAAGACGAGTGTGGGAAGAGGAAAGCCGAAAATAGTAACTCAAAACCGCAGAAAACTCAACGCTTTCAAGTCCTTATCCTCGGCCGACAGGCGCACTATCGCCAAAAAATCGGACCAGGCAATCAAATTACCCTTGCATTCGAATTAATACTGTACAAAAATACAGCCTGTCAATATCCACAGCATACGCTGCCCGCGCAGCGCCAATCACCATGCTCAAGCTCACCGCCCGCCAGGAACAAATCCTCAACCTGATCCGGGATGCCATCAACAACACTGGCTTCCCCCCTACCCGCGCCGAGATCGCGACCGAACTCGGCTTTCGCTCAGTCAATGCGGCGGAGGAGCATCTGCAGGCGCTGGCGCGCAAGGGCGCGATCGAGATCGCGCCGGGCACCTCGCGCGGCATCCGGTTGCGCGACATGGATGGCGGGCAATCGGGCGCAGGCGCGCCGCGTTTCGGTACGCAAATGGCGTTGCCGCATCCGGCGCTGATGCAACTGTGCCTGCCACTGGTCGGACGGGTCGCCGCCGGCTCCCCTATCCTGGCGCAAGAGCATATCGAGGCAAGCTATAACGTGGATCCTGCCCTGTTCTCAGCGAAACCCGATTACCTGCTGAAAGTACGCGGGCTGTCGATGCGCGACGTCGGCATACTCGATGGCGACTTGCTGGCAGTCAAAAAGGTCGACACTGCCCGAAACGGCCAGATCATCGTGGCCCGCCTGGGTGACGATGTCACGGTCAAGCGTTATAAAAAAACCGGCGGCGTGATCGAACTGCACCCGGAAAATCCCGATTTTCAGATCATCCGGGTGGAAGCCGGGCGCGATGATTTTGCACTCGAGGGTCTGGCGGTCGGGCTATTGCGCAGCTGGGCTTGATCCGACCTCTACGATAGTCATTGCGGCCAAACTTGACGGCTGCCGAACGCGATCATGCGTTCGACCCTTGGTTTGAGCAGGCGGCTGCCCACGATCATGGACAATGCACCCAGCCGGACATGATGACGCGGGCGCTGCGCGACAGGATCGCCTTTTCCATGCGCCATCCGGCCTTGCCGTGCCGCACGCTGGCACCGATCATCAGGCGTCCTGACACGTGGCCGATCCTCAGTTGCGCTGGCGCTGCTGGCGTGTCACCGCTCGCCTGAGCATGCAGCGCACCCCGCGCACCCGACGCTGCGGCAAGGACGCGCGCGGCGATCGATCCCGGCAAGGCCGCCGCCACCGCCAACGCAATTGACCCGGTGCCGGTAAACGCGTGGTGCAGCTTGCCCATGGACAAAATCCGCGCCAGCACATCGATTCGTTCTGCCGCCACCGTTTCGCCGGCGCTGCTCAAATACGTGGCAGGCGGTGCCAGCCACGCCAGTTTTGGTGTCGCCGGGCGCTCGCGCGTGGCGCTTGCCACATCCGGCGCCAGACCATGATGACCGCCGCGTACGAACGGATCGCCTCACAGCGTGCCAGTAATTCCGGATCGGCATTGACTTGCACGGGCATTTCCACTCCGCTCAGGCCGATGGCGGCTGCTTCGATAAACACCGTCGGGTTGCCGGCCGTCAGCAATGTCGCCTCGATGCGCCCGATGCCGGGTACATCCAACTGATCCACAACATTTCCGGTAGGCAGCAAGGCGGTGCTGGGATGCTCGTCTTCGATAAACTCCAGCACGATTTCAGCGCCGGCGAAAGTAACACCATCTTCCTGAAACTGACCCGACTCGAGCGGAGAGCCATCCCTGACAGGAACATGCGCGACGATCTGCTGCCCGATGTTGGATTGCCAGATCCGTACGCGCTGGATCCCGTTCCGGACCGTGTTGGTGGGTCGAGCAAACCCAAATGGATGGCAGCCGGCCCGACCGCGGCCGACAGATTGCCGCAGTTGCCTGACCAGTCGATCAGCGGCGCGTCGATCGCGACCGCGCCGAACAGGTAGTCGACGTCATAGCCGGGCCGTTGCGAGCGCGCGAGGACCACCACCTTGCTGGTGCCGGAGGTGGCACCACCCATGCCGTCGGATTGCTTACTGTGAGGATCCGGGCTGCCCATGATGCGCAACAATCATGCGTCGCGCTCGGATGGTGTTGCCGGCAGGTCGGCGGCATCGAAAAAAACGCCTTTCGAGGTGCCGCCGCGCATATACAGTGCTGGCACTCGCATCGCATCATTCCTTAAAATATAGGGGAGTATTGCCAAAAATAGGCCGCGGATTCAGATACGAAGTGCAACTTTGATTATTCGGTTGAAGGGCCAGATGCGGTAGC
>NZ_JBHRTP010000100.1:0-24175 GCF_042646465.1 Pseudundibacterium arcticum | reverse complement strand
TTTTGCCATGCAACATTCTTTCATAAAAAATGTTGCACTTGGAATTCGAGCGCGCCACGTGTTTTAAAATACCCGATCCAGTATATTATTTGTTCAAACCGTCACTTAGACCACTTATACCCCCATGTCCGCAGAACTGAAAGCGTCGCGCCGCGACGCGACCCTCATCCTCACGCTATCGAATCCGGGCGCAAAGAACGCGCTCCATCCGGACATGTATGCCGCCGCGCTTGAAACCCTGTCCACCGCCGAACGCGACGCCTCGGTACGCGCAGTTGTGCTAACCGGGGCCGACAATTTCTTCTGCGCCGGCGGCAACCTGAATCGACTGCTGGAAAACCGCAGCAAGGAACCAAAGGTCCAGGCCGCCGCGATTGACAGCCTGAACCACTGGATCGAGGCCATCCGCGACTGCCCGAAACCGGTGATCGCAGCGGTCGATGGTGCCGCTGCCGGCGCCGGGTTCTCATTGGCGCTGGCCTGCGACATGATCGTTGCCGGCGCGTCGGCCAAGTTTGTGATGGCCTACGTCAAGGTCGGTCTCACGCCGGACGGCGGTGGTTCGTGGTTCCTGGCGCAGGCCTTGCCGCGGCAGCTGGCCAGCGAAATACTGTTCGAAGGCAAAGCGGTCCTGGCACCACGATTGCACGAGCACGGCGTGGTGAACCGGGTGGTGCCAGATGGCACCGCACTGAATGCGGCGCTAGACTGGGCCGATGCGCTGGCTGAATTGTCGCCGAACGCGATGGAACGGATCAAAGCCTTATTGCGCGACGCGCCGGGCAATTCATTGTCACAACATTTTGACGCCGAGAAACAAAGTTTCGTCGAAAGCCTGCATCACCGCGATGCCCACGAAGGCATCAGCGCCTTCCTCGAAAAAAGAAAGCCGCGCTACAAATGACACTCCAGCCAATACAGCACGAAAGGCGTCGCATCTACTTGATGCGGCACGGCAGCGTCACGTATTTTGATGCGCTCGGCAAACCCTATCTGCCGGAATCGGTACCGCTCAACGAGCAAGGCCGGGTGCAGGCGACGGCCGCCGGCCAGAGTTTTGCAAAGGAAAACATTCGCTTCGATCGCGTCATCATCTCCGGGCTACCGCGCACGGTCGAAACTGCGCAGCGGGTGCTGGCCGAAACCGGTCAGCAAATCGATTGTGAAACCTGGCCTGAGTTGGCGGAATTGCGGGGCGGCCGGCTGTCCAGCATTCCCGATGGCGAACTGAAACAGGCATTCACCGGCGCGTTCGAAGGAATGGTCAGCGAAGACAAACAGTTTCTCGGGGGCGAATCCATCGGGCAGTTGATCGATCGCATCCATCCGGCGATTGACCGCCTGCGCGCCGACATCTCCTGGGATACCGTGCTGCTGGTGTTGCATGGCGGTGTCAACCGCGCGATCCTGTCGTATGCGTTGACCGGACAGCGACTTTTTTTCGGGAATCTGGCGCAGACTGCCGGTTGCATCAATGTGCTCGACGTCGGCGCCGAGCAACATGACTGGGTGACACGCGTTATCAATCTTTCACCGCCGTTGCCGCTTCAATCGGATTGGCGCGGCACCACGATGGAAGCGCTGTACGAGCAATACAAAAAATCACGCTAATTGTGATGTGACTAATCGTCATTGACGGTGGATGGCATCGCAATAAAAACGCACGACCGTACCATTTTTTGCAGTAGAATCGTTGGATCCATTCACAGGGAGACACGATGTACGAAGAATTTATCGGCACGATGCCGGTCAGCGAACGCCAAAAGTTCGACATCGACGCCCTCGCCGACTACCTGCGCAGCCACGTCGATGGCTTTGGCGGCGGACGAGGCGAGCAACTGACGGTCGAACAATTCAAGGGCGGACAATCGAATCCAACCTTCAAGCTCAGCGCCGGCCAGCAGCATTATGTGCTGCGCACCAAACCTGGCCCGGCCGCCAAACTGCTGCCGTCGGCGCATGCGATCGAGCGCGAATTCCGGGTCATGGATGCGCTCAATCGTGCCGGCTTCCCCGCCGCCAAACAATACACGCTGTGCACCGACGAGTCCGTGATCGGCCGCGCGTTCTATCTGATGGAATTCGTCGAAGGACGCGTGTTGTGGGACCAATCGCTGCCCGGCATGACGCCGGCCGAGCGCGGCGCGATCTACGATGAAATGAACCGCGTGATCGCGCAACTGCACAGCATCGACTATGCGGCGATCGGTCTGGCCGATTACGGCAAACCCGGCAATTATTTCGGCCGCCAGATCGAGCGCTGGAGCAAGCAATACAAGGCGTCCGAAACGGAAAAAATCGATGCCATGGATCAGCTGATCGCGTGGCTGCCGAACAATATCCCACCCGGCGACGATACCAGCATCGTGCATGGCGACTACCGGCTCGACAACATGATCTTCCACCCGAGCGAGCCGCGCATTCTGGCGCTGCTGGACTGGGAACTGTCGACCCTGGGCCACCCGCTGGCCGATTTCTCCTATCATTGCATGAGCTGGAACATCGCACCGGGTCAGTTCCGCGGCATCGGTGGACTCGACCTGAAGGCACTCGGCATCCCGACCCAGGACGAATACATCGCCAGCTATTGCGCCCGCAGCGGCAAGACCATCCGGCCGGAGGATTTCAATTTCTACCTGGCGTACAACATGTTCCGCATGGCCGGCATCTTGCAAGGCATCATGAAACGCTATGTCGATGGCACCGCATCGAGCGCGCAAGCATTGGCGACCGGCCAGGCAGCGCGTCCGATGGCCGAAATGGGCTGGCACTATGCCACCGCCAAACCCCAATAAACATTGAAAAAACATTGAAAATTTCACGATCATCAGGAGATAGCATGGATTTCGAATACTCGGACCGCTGCAAGAATTTGCAGGACAAACTGCTGACGTTCATGAATCAGCATGTCTATCCCAACGAGAAAACCTTCAAGCAGCAAGTCGACAGCAACGGCGCGGACAAGGGCAATCGCTGGATCCCGACCCAACTGATCGAAGACCTGAAGCCGAAGGCACGCGAACAAGGCCTGTGGAATTTGTTTCTGCCGAAATCGGTGCGGGCACCGGAAGGTCTGTCCAATCTCGACTATGCACCGCTATGCGAAATCATGGGGCGCGTAATCTGGGCGCCGGAAGTATTCAACTGTTCCGCGCCGGACACCGGCAATATGGAAACCATCGAGCGTTACGGCTCCGAGGAGCACAAGCGGCAATGGCTGGAGCCGCTGCTGCGCGGTGAAATCCGCTCGGCGTTTGCTATGACCGAGCCGGCAGTCGCGTCCAGCGATGCCACCAATATCGAAACCCGGATTGAGCGCGATGGCGAGCATTACGTGATCAACGGGCACAAGTGGTGGATCTCGGGGGCCGGCGATCCGCGCTGCCAGATTTTCATCCTGATGGGAAAAACCGATCCCGCCGCAGCGCGCCATCAGCAGCAATCGATGATCCTGGTACCGGCCGACACGCCCGGCATCACGATCACCCGGCCGTTACCGGTGTTCGGCTACGACGATGCGCCGCACGGCCATTGTGAAATCCGGTATGAAAATGTGCGGGTGCCGGCCGCCAACATCCTGCTAGGCGAAGGTCGCGGCTTTGAAATTGCACAAGGCCGACTCGGGCCTGGCCGGATTCATCATTGCATGCGTGCCATCGGTGTCGCCGAACGCGCTTTGGAACTGATGTGTCAGCGTCTGAACCAGCGCGTCGCCTTCGGCAAGAAAATCTCGGAACAAGGGGTCTGGCGCGAGCGGATCGCGGAGTCCCGCATCCAGATCGACACCGCGCGCTTGCTGACCCTGAAGGCGGCGTACATGATGGACAAGGTCGGCAACAAACACGCGCAGGCCGAGATTGCGATGATCAAGGTACTGGCCCCCAACGTCGCGCAGCAGGTGCTGGACTGGGCGATTCAGGCGCATGGTGCCGGCGGCGTGTCGGACGACTTCCCGCTGGCGGCGCAATGGGCCGGCAACCGCACGCTGCGCCTGGCCGACGGTCCGGACGAGGTGCATCGCAATGTGATCGCCAAACTGGAACTTGCGAAGCACCTGTGAATTATGCCAGTCAAGCGGGCAGTGCCGGTCACGCGTTTCTGACCGATTGGTTCGATTGCCTAAATCGCCGCCATCCGGCCAAAGCATATACTCCCTAGTGGCATTGGCATTATCCGCTTAATAATGAAGGTAAGTTTTCATATACTGTCGCACCAACGAGAAGCAGCATAAGCAGGAGAAGCTGGAACTGCGGTCATGCGGGAACGCGCTCGCCTGTCACTCTGATGGCAGGCGCCAACACGATCGGTCAAGCCTAGCGAGCAGGGATCGGTGCGACGCGTGTCCCCATTTTTGGGTATGCTCGTGATTCCCCCGTCGTGCAATGACATCTACAGGAGAACAAATGATTGACGTCTATTCCTGGCCCACGCCGAACGGCCACAAGGTCCACATCATGCTGGAAGAATGCGGCCTGCGCCTCGGGCATGAATGGCAGATCCATGCGATCGATATTGGCGCCGGCAACCAGTTCAACGCGGATTTTCTGGCGATCTCCCCCAACAACAAGATTCCTGCCATCGTCGATGCCGACGGTCCCGCGGGTAAACCGATCGCCCTGTTCGAATCAGGTGCGATCCTGTTGTATCTGGCCAGCAAGTACGGGAAATTCCTCGGCGATACCGACCACAAAAAATTCAATACTCTGCAATGGCTGATGTTCCAGATGGGCGGCTTCGGCCCGATGCTCGGTCAGGCGCACCACTTCCGCAAGTACGCCCCGGTCAAGGTCGACTATGCAATCGAGCGCTACAGCAATGAAGCCAAGCGCCTGTATGACGTGATCGACCGGCAGTTGGCAAAAACCGCCTACCTGGCCGGCGACGACTACACCATCGCCGATATCGCGAGCTTTACCTGGGCCCGTTCTTCGGAAAATCAGGGGATAGACTGGGCCGATTACCCGAGCGCGAAACGTTGGTTCGATCAGATCAGCGCCCGTCCGGCGGTCCAGCGCGGAATCGAAGTACTGGCCGCGCGACGCAAGCCGATGATGGACGACAAGGAAAAAGAAATCCTGTTCGGGAAGACGCAATACCAGAAACGATAAGGCTGCAAAGTAACGCGGAAACGTGCCGCTAGCAAGCGGTCTCGCTGCCTTACCGCCGATCATGTCAAGCAGCGGCGTCAATTGGACGCCGTGTGCATTTGCGCAGGATGCGTTTCCCGCCGGAGCGCTGTCATTGCGCCTGATATTTCACAATTGCAGGGGGTATCATCAAAAATAAGCTTGATGCCCTTGATTTACTTGCGCACAAAAAAATACACAGCCCAGTATATTATCAGGCGCAGTCAGCGTAATCAGTCACGACGGGCACCGACCATCGGTCCGGCGGCAACAAGTTATGCCGGCACAGCGTCCTGGTGTGCACCGCGGCCATGACCACTGCGGTCAGGCGGTTCCGGCATGTCCGGTATAACAGCGCACGATCACTTCCGCCACGCAGACCGGCTTGTCACTGCCGTCGCACTCGACCAGCATGTTCCATTGCAGTTGCGCGCCGCCCGCGATCGTCTCCATCGCGGCCAGCGTAATCCTGCCGCGCAGCCGGCTGCCGACCGGCACCGGCGCCGGAAAACGGGCCTTGTTCAAACCATAGTTGACCGCCATCCTGACATCGCGGATCACGATCGCCTGCTCCAGCATCATCGGCAACAGTGACAGCGTCAGAAAGCCATGCGCAATGGTGCCGCCAAACGGCGACTCGCGCCGGCTGCGCTCGACGTCGGTATGGATCCACTGGTGATCGCCGGTCGCCTCGGCAAACTGGTTGACACGCGTTTGGCTGATGTCGTGCCAGTCGGTCACCGCGAGCTCCTGACCGACCAGGCGCGACGCCTCAGCCAATGACGAAATTTCACGCATATTGCCTCGATTCACAACGATGGATTCACAATGATGATGGGGCCGGACGACAGCCGAACATGCCGAGCCCCTTGATGGTGGCGACCGGCTCGCCATGCTGGTTGCTGGCTTCCCACAACAGCAGGATCACGCCGCGATCCGGCTTCGAGCGGGAGGGCCGCACTTCCCGCACGGTCAGTTGCACGCTGATGGTGTCGCCGGCGCGCACCGGCTTGATCCACCGGATTTCCTCGATCCCGGGCGAGCCCATGCTGGCCGACTGACTTAAGAACGCATCGACTACCAGTCGCATCATCATGCTGCAGGTGTGCCAGCCGCTGGCGATTACGCCGCCAAAGATCGACGCCGCGCCGGCATCATGGTCGACATGGAACGGTTGCGGATCAAATTGCGTCGCAAAGGCGATGATTTCCGCCTCGCTGACGGTGCGCGAGCCGGTCTGCAGCACTTGGCCGACCTCGAAGTCGTCAAAATACCATTGGATTCCTGAATTGCTTGCCATTGCCTTCCTTTCGCTTGCCGGTCTGTCACTGGCCTTGTCACTGGCCTTGTCACTCACCTGATCGGTCAGGTCATGCAGTTTGCTGGAAACCCGGCTGCGCCACGAAGCGCGCCAGATGGTGATCGGTATCGCCCAAGGTCAGCTCGATCATCGCCAGGCGCTTGAAATAGTGTGCTGCCGGGAGTTCATTGGTGACGCCGATACCGCCATGCAGCTGAATCGCCTGCTGCCCGACGTATTTCATGGCCTGGCCGACGCGGGCCTTGGCGGCGGACACGGTGCGCCGACGCTCTTCGATATCGGTCGACGCCAGCTTTACCGCAGCCAGCGTCGCCATCGAACGCGCCTGCTCCAGTTGCATGAACATCTCGGCCATCCGGTGTTGCAACGCCTGGAACTTGCCGATCGGTACGCCGAACTGCTGGCGCGCCTTTACATAATCGAGCGTCGCATGATTGAGCACCTCCATCACGCCGACCGCCTCGGCACACAGCAGCGCCGCACCATAGTCGGATACGGCATCGAGCAGGTCCCAGCCTGTCCCGCACTGCCCCAGCAGCGCAGCGGCAGGCAGTTGCACGTTATCAAAACGAATATCGGCAGCGCGCTGACCGTCGATGGTGCGGTAATCGCGGCGCGACACCCCGGGGCTATCGGCCGCCACCACGAATAACGAAATCCCAGCCATCTCGCGCGTCGCGCCAAAGCTGCGGGCCGACACGATCAATGCGCCCGCCTGTGCGCCGTGCAAGACCACGGTTTTCACCCCATCGATCCGATAGCCGCCGGCATCTGCGGTCGCGCTGGTGGCGATATCGAACAGGTCGTAACGCGCCTGCTTCTCGCCCAGCGCACATGCCAGCTGCAGTTCGCCGGCGGCGATCCTTTCGAGCAATGCGTCGTGTCCGCCGGCCCGCTTCAGGAATTCGGTGCCCAGCACGGTGGACAAATACGGCTCGATGACGATGCCGCGCCCCAGTTCCTGCATCACCACCATCAGGTCGATCGCGGAACCGTCAAAGCCGCCCTGCTCTGCCGGCACCGGCAACGCGGTCATGCCCAGCTCGGCCAAGGTGCGCCAAGCCTCTTGCGACACGCCCCGCTCCGAATGCACGATCCTGTTACGTTGCTCGAAGCTGTAATCGCGTTCGATCCAGCGCCGCAGCGCATCGGCAAACTGTTGCTGCTCTTGTGTCAGGTTGAAATTCATATGCGTCTCCTCACAGGCCCAGAATCATCTGGCTGATGATATTTTTTTGAATCTCATTAGAACCGCCATAGATCGAGGTCTTGCGGAAATTGAAGTAGTACGAGGCCAGCGGCGCGGCATCGTCATCGTCCGCCACGCTGTGTTCCTGCTCGCCGTCCAGGTAGGCTGGATCGAACGGCATGCCGTAAGGGCCGATCGCCTCCAGCATCAGTTCAGTCAGCGTCTGCTGGATCTCGGTACCCTTGATTTTCAGCATCGATGCCTCCGGTCCCGGCGCACGTTTGCCGGTCTCTTGCGAAATGACGCGCAATACAGTCACTTCCAGCGCCATCAACTCGATTTCCAGGGTGGCCACCTTGGCGGCAAACAAGGGATCGCTCAGCAACGGCTGACCGTGCTTGCGTTGCTCGGTCGCGATACGCTTGACGAACAGCAGTTCGCGCTTGGCGCGGCCGACCGCAGCGATATTGGTACGCTCGTGGCCGAGCAGGTATTTGGCGTAGGTCCAGCCCTTGTTTTCTTCGCCGATCAGGTTCTCGACTGGCACTTTGACGTTATCGAAAAATACCTCGTTCACCTCATGCTCTTCATCGAGCATGATGATCGGGCGCACCGTAATGCCGGGCGTGCGCATGTCGATCAGCAGGAAGGAGATGCCTTCCTGCTTGCGCGCGCCGCTGTCGGTGCGCACCAGACAAAAGATCATATCGGCGTGCTGGGCCAGCGTGGTCCAGGTTTTCTGGCCGTTAACCAGATAATGCTCACCCTGTCGTTCGGCGCGTGTCCTCAGCGATGCCAGATCGGAGCCGGCGCCGGGTTCGGAATACCCTTGGCACCACCAGTCGTCGCAATTCAGGATGCGCGGTAGAAAGTGACGCTTTTGCGCCTCGTTGCCGAACGCCATGATGACCGGCGCGACCATGGCGACGCCAAACGGCAAGATCGGTGGCGTACCGGCGCGTGCGCACTCTTCTTCCCAGATATGACGCTGTACCGGCGACCATTCGGTCCCACCGTACTCGACCGGCCAGCCAGTGCCGACCCAACCCTGCTTCGCGACAATCTTGTGCCAGCGGACATAGTCCTGCTTTGACAGCCGCTTGTGGTTCAGTACCTTGTGCTGCAGGTCACCCGGCAGGTTTGTATCAAGAAAGGCGCGCACCCGATCCCGGAAAGTCAGGTCATCGGCGGTATAGTTCAAATCCACACTGTCTCCTTGTTTTTGTAATAAAAGCACGGTCGTTCACAAGGATTGTACAGCGGTTTGAAATCTGGACGCCTGGCGCTTGCGCAGATGTCGCTTTGGCGACGATGGATTGCGACCACGCCCTTAGGCCGGTTCCGGTTCCAGTGCCAGACATTTATGCTCGCGCAGCAGTCGCTCAAATTCTTCTGCCGGCACCGGTTTGCTGAAGTAGAAGCCCTGCAGTTCATCGCAACCGTGACGTTTCAGATACGCGAACTGCTCTTGCGTTTCGACGCCTTCCGCAATCACGTGCAGCTTCAGGTTATGCGCCAGTGCGATGATCGACACTACAATGGCCGCATCGTCCGGATCAAGCGTGATGTCGTGCACGAACGACCGGTCGATCTTCAGTACGTCGATCGGGAAGCGCTTCAGGTAGGACAGGCTGGAATAACCGGTGCCGAAATCGTCAATCGACAATTGCAGGCCGAGCGCCTTGAGGGAGCGCAGGATCTCGACCGCATGTTCTACGTCGGTCATGATCAGGCTCTCGGTCAATTCAATATCCAGATAGTGCGGCGCCAGGCCGGTTTCCTCCAACACGTCCGCGATCGACTGCGTCAGGTCTTGCTGGGCGAACTGACGGGCCGACAAATTGACCGCAATGCGGAAATGACCGAGACCGGCGCGCTGCCATTTCTTGTTTTGCAGGCAAGCAGTGCGCAACACCCAGGCACCGATCGGAATGATCAGGCCGGTTTCCTCTGCCAGACTGATGAACCGATTGGGCGATACCATGCCCAATTCCGGGTGCCGCCAGCGTATCAATGCCTCCATGCCAACCACCCTGCCGGTACGCAAGTCGACCTGTGGCTGGTAATGCAGCACGAATTCGTCGCGTTCCAGTGCATTGCGCAGCGCACTTTCGATCCGCAAGCGCTCCGACACCTGCGCGTTCATGGCAGGCGTATAGAACTGGAAGTTATTTCGGCCCACTTCTTTGGCGCGATACATCGCCAGATCGGCATGTTCGATCAGGGTCTCGGCGTTCAGGCCGTTGTCCGGATAGACCGCAACGCCAACGCTGCAAGTGAGAAAGAACTGTTGCTCCTGCAATCGCAGCGGGCTTGCCACGGCATCCATGATGCGCTTCAGTATGTCGGCGCACAGTGAGCCACCCGCGTGCTCCGACAGAACCACGACAAATTCGTCGCCGCCGAGTCGGGCCACGGTATCAGTATCGCGCACCGCCAGCAGCAACCGCTCGGCAATCGTCTTCAGCAACTGATCGCCGGCCTTGTGACCCAGACTATCGTTGACGAACTTGAAGCGATCGAGATCGAGAAACACGACCCATACCGGATGTCCATAACGGATCGCATAGGTAATGGCCTGGCTCAGCCGATCCTGGAGCAAGGTGCGATTTGGCAACTGCGTCAAGGGGTCATGCTGGGCCAGATGACGCAACTGGCGTTCATAGTTTTTGAAGGTCGAAATATCGTTGAATACGCCGACATAGTGGGAAATCCTGCCGCCATCGTCGCGCACTACGCTGATACTGAGCTGTTCCGGGTAGCTTTCACCGTTCTTACGCTGATTCCAGACTTCACCTTGCCAGCTGCCGGTCTGGCGCACCAACGTCCACATCGACTGGAAAAAACCGACATCGTTTTGCCTCGACAAAGGATAGCGCGGTATTTTTCCAATCACTTCGGCCGCGCTATAGCCTGTGATCGAACTGTAGGCGCGATTGACCGAAACAATTCGGCGGCGCGCGTCGGTGATGATGACCCCTTCTGCCATGTTTTCCATGGCATTGGCGGCGACACGTAATTCACTTTCCGCCTGAATCCGCTCCGTAATGTCGCGGATGATGGCCAGCTGCACCGGTTGGTCGCCCCATGCGGTGGCACTGTAATTGACCTCCACCGGAATGTGCTTGCCATCCAGGTGCCGGACCTCCTGTCGCTTGCTGCTCGCCCTGTTGCCGGTGGCCTCGGCAGCCGCTTGTGCCGCGGCCGGGAAGAAATCTGCATAGCGCGACCCGACCAACACATGGGCTGGCTTGCCGGATATTTGCGCGGCCTTTTCATTGACGTCGAGCACCATTCCGCTGTCCCGGCTAACCACGATCAATGCATCGCTGGCCGTGTTAAGCAGCGTGCGATATTGCTCCTCCGACTGGCGAATACCTCGCAAGATACGCCACGATATGTAGGCACCCAGTAGAATCAGCATCGCGATCACACCGGCAGTACCGAGGAACAACAAACCGGTGACCCAGCGCGCGGCATTACCGAGGGTCGCAGTGAACGCGGCTTCCAGCGGCTGAACCGCATCATTGACATCCTGTACTTGTTGCAGCAGCTCTCCGATATGTTGAGAAGAGGGCGACCCTGCCTCTATCTCGCTGCGCAATCCCGCGGCCAGTTGGGGCAGTTGCAGAATGTAACGGTCGCCTTCGGTCCAGTAATGGATCGCATCGCGCATATAGGACAGACCGGCGCAGCAGCGAAACAACCGAATCACGCCCGGGATATCGTCGGAATCGGTCTTGCCGGCTATCAATCCCTCGGTTGCCGCAACCCGGTCATACGGAGACTGCAGCAAGGCCAGGCGGGCGGCACGATAACCCAGCGGAATCGCCATCACCGCGTCGAATCGTTCCAAATATTGCTTGTCCCCGGTTCGCGCGTAGACCTGAAGCTGGAATACGGCGTCACGTTGCGCCTTGGACCACATGCCCTCGCCCGCCACATAGGCCCTCACCGACGACTGGATTCCGAGCGCGACAAATGTCATCACCAGAGATATGACGGTGATGAAAATGAAAATAACGAGCACCGGCAGCAGTTTGCGCTGCAACGGCAAACTGGATACTTTGTTCTGAATCATAGCGTTGGCCAATCCAGAAAGGGAATGCATCTACGCCCTCTTCAGCTCCAGTTGTTGAATCGGCGGCACCGAGAAGACGTGGCGACTACCGGTCGTTTCCATCAGGAGAGAATGATCGAGCGACATGCGCAGGTATTCGTAACTCTTGCGTATCGATGACTGCAGCAGCGCGACGCCGCGCGCGGTCGGATTCTCGCCCATCAGGGTGCAGATGATTTCAAGCGCTTCCCACGGATGAGTGTCATCGTACTGAGCGTGGACCTTCAGCCATTTCATCGCTTTCTTGCGCTCGCTGGGCTCGAACATGTTTTCATAGGCATCGGATGAGCAGACCTCCAGGCACCATTCACCGGTAACTCCCTCAATCGCATAATTGGTGGCCGCCATGCTCGCAGGCAAGGTGTCGCGCTCGCAGGTGTACCAGCACCAATGGCTGAGAGCGTGTGCTTCCGGATGCACTGGCCCGTACAACAAGTCCTCGCGACCGACGCCGCTGGCCGCGGCCCAGGCGACCCAGAGGTCGGCGTGGTTCTGCTCGACGCGAATGTTATGAATCAGATATTTGCGCGCCATATCCTGACCTTGGTTGCGGCCATACTGAATCTTGCGCAGATTGAGCGCCATGTACTGGGGGAATTGTTCAATCACCGGCCAGCCGAACACCAGGAAATTACGCGCCACCCGATGCTCAATTCGCCCCTCACGCATCATCTGAAATACTTCGTGCTGCACCACGCGACGCTTGGCTTCAGAACAATCGTGCACCATTTGCTGCGCCCAGATTGGGTAGCTGTTGACGTCCGTCAATGCGCCGACCCTGACAAACTCATCATTCATCACAAGCTCCTTCATTGAAAACAGGTTTAAAAGCGGGACCAGACTAAAAAAATTCAGTAAGCGCCTACGGTAAATCTGATTAATACTTCGAAGAAATGTGTGCGATCGTCAGCGGGTTATGGTCTGCCTTGGTGGTGTAGCTGTGTTAATGGGAATTTGGGCTGAACCACACTATCTGGGCCGTCGTGACAGTGGGCGAATTGATTTCCAACACATTGCGTGCCGTGAAAAATAGCTGATATGGAGGGGGTCCGAAAATCGACAGATGTCGGTGATTCGCATCACGAAATAGAAGTTCCTTCGACACTTGCAGAGGCGATTCGATGATCTATCTCCTTTAATACGCCTTCGGACCATACTACTTACTATTACGACAATACATTGCCACAATAAAATTTATATGGCAATGTCAATCGCCAATAAGATCAGTTGTTTTTTTGCTTCACATGCTTTTTTTCTTGGAATATGGCGCCAATCACGCGCTGACTCTGACCACCCCCTGAAAAATACCCGCGCCGGCAAGACCATTCGTGCAACAAAAAACCCGCCGAAGCGGGTTTTTTTTGGGGTTAAGACAAGATTAATCGTCGTTGTCGTGGTGTCCATGGTGGCCGTGGTGGCCACGGTGTTCGTCGCGGTCACGCCACTCCCGCCATTCGTGTCTGCGGTAACCATAATATGGTTGACGGTATTCGACGTAGCCCGGATTTTCTACGTACACCGGACGCGGCTGTATGTACACCGGCCGTGGACGAACGTAGACGACCGGCGGTTCCGCGTACACCACCGGCGGCGCATACACCGGTTGCGGATAGTACGGCTGCGCGTATACCGGTGGCGCATACGGTACGCCGAGCGACACTGACCAATCCACACCGCCCGCCATCGCAGGCGCAGCAAACAACATCAGGGTGGCGCTTACAATCAGGCCGGCGCCTGCGACCGTGAAGGATTTTTTCATCTTGTGCCTCGTTTAATGATGTCTCTATTTAACGCGGTATCCGATCGCATCGCCAGCGCAAAGCAGTAACGGATGTAACAACTTGTTTCCGACTCGACGGCCCGCCTACGCCATGCAGCAATTTTCCACGATGACGTAGCCGAAATGCAACAGCAATCAGCGATTTGCCAATAGACGATGGGCCAGTGCCTTGGCCTCGTCAAACGCCTCGTCCGACGTATCCGACGCCGTCTCGATCTTATGCTGCTCGCGCCAGCTATCTTCATCCCGCGTCAGCAATACGACTCCCTGATATTTGCCGGACGGAAGATGGGACACGCTGGCTTCGGCCTTGTAACTTCCTTTGATATAGATAATCGACCGCGTCATCTTGATCTCCTTGGCAAAAAGTCGTCCGCGCTACACCTCACCATTCTGACGCGCTGCTGATGCGGAGTCGCATCGAGCGGTTGTCGATGCCGATGCTCACCAGTCAGATACCGTCGTCACGCGCCCGCACATGCCCGGTCGCAACGTCTTTCCGGGCGATCAATTCTTGCCATTCTAAAAAGTATCATAGCCGTTATACCAGGGTATCGTGACACCCCTTGACGGCTTGAATACGATCGAGAGCGTTTTCTATGGTAGATCGGGATTATTGATGACGATTCCCTTTCGCATGCAAACATTATCCCGCGCTTACGTGAAATTCGGTGTCACAAAAACTGTATTAGGGTGAACGGAAGGAACGCCGGCTTCGCGCGGATGACCGACTCATCAACAGGTACAAGCTGTGCGCCGCTCCAGCCAGTACCTATTCGAAATTCCTTAACAAACAAAAAACCCGCATCAGCACTGGGCCAGAAGCGGGTTTTTGTACGTCTTTGGACTTCTTACTATATCAAACTGGTGCCCGAGGCCGGAATCGAACCGGCACGCCCCTTTTCAGGTAAGCGGCGGATTTTAAGCCGGAAAATTGGCAATACACCGAGGTCCGCCGGGCTACGATACAGCCCTCTTGAGCAGGTTTTCTCTCGAAGCATCAAGCCCCATGATACCCCGGTGTTCGACCAAAATCGACCCGGTTCCCTTTCGCTTGGCTCCTAGCTGGCTCCTGGAAATCGGGTATTTCCAGGAGCATTCATGGCTAAGATCAAATTGACGAAAACGGTTGTTGACGCTGCACAACCGCAATCCACCGACATTGAACTACGTGATACCTTGGTGCCGGGTTTCCTATGCAAGGTTACTCCGGCAGGCCGCAAGGTCTTCATGATTCAGTATCGCACCAACGCTGGCGAACGCCGCAAACCCTCGCTTGGGCTGTTCGGCGAGTTGACCGTCGAGCAGGCCCGTGCGCTTGCGCAAGACTGGCTGGCCGAGGTTCGCCGCGGCGGTGATCCAGGCGGCGAGAAGGCAGATGCGCGCAAGGCACCGACCGTCACGGAACTGTGCACCCGATTCATGGAGGACTACTCCAAGACCCGCAACAAGCCGAGCACCCAACGATCATACCAGCATCAAATCGATCACTGGATCATTCCCTCCTTCGGCAGCAAGAAAGTCCCTGAAGTCTCGCGCACGGACGTGATTGCGCTGATGAAGCGCATGGAGAAGTCACCTACACAAGCCAACCGTGTGCTCGGCTGCATCCGCAAGATGTTCAACCTCGCCGAGTTGTGGGGCTATCGGCCCGATGGCTCAAACCCCTGCAGGCACGTTCCGAAGTATCCAGAAAAAGGCAAGACTCGCCTGATCACTGATGCGCAGATGGGGCAACTGTTCGCCTATCTCGACAAGGCCGATACCGAAGGCCTGGAGCATCCGACAGTGACTCTGGCTATCCGGCTGCAGTTCGAGTTTGCCGCCCGCATGTCGGAAATCATGCTGTTGCAGTGGGACTGGATTGACCTGCCCAACAGGCGCGTGGTTTGGCCGGACAGCAAGACCGGCAACATGTCCAAACCCATGAGCGAGGAGGCTTACCGGCTTCTGTCGAGTGCCGCGCATTACGAGAACTCCCCCTATGTCTGCCCGTCGATCTTCAATCACAAGCAGCCACTGAGCGGGCATTCGTATTACCAGGCTTGGCGGCGCATCCTCCGTCGTGCCGGCGTGCCCCCGGTCGGGACGCACGGCATCCGCCATCGAGCAGCCACCGACATCGCCAACTCCGGCATTCCGGTCAATGTAGGCATGGCGCTGACCGCGCACAAGACGGTCACGATGTTCATGCGTTACGTGCACACCGAGGACGACCCGGTGCGCGCAGCAGCAGAGCTGGTCGCCAATCGGCGCAAGGCCGTTATAGGGAGCCGTCCGATTGCTCCGGCCGATGTTCCTGAGCCTGTCGCTGAAATATCTGGAGCGACGCCGACTTACCAAGCCTTCCGCCACCGCAAGGGGAAAAACCGCCCCGCTCCTCCCGGCAGGAAGCTGGCCACTAGCGCGTCAACCGAGTCTGCTGCGTCATGACCGCCCAACTGCTTTTCATCGGGACTTGGCAAGCTTTGACTTCTGTGAAGTATAAGTTACAATGGAGGCTACACCATGATTGAAGTGCGACGGTATCAGCGCCTTGATGGCGAGGTGCCACTGACCGACTGGCTCGCCGGAATGCGTGATGCGCGGGCCAGAGCCAAGCTGGAAATCCGTTTTCGGCGGGTGTCCCTGGGCATATTCGGTGACATCAAGCCAGCCGGCGAAGGTGTGCTGGAGTTGCGCGAAGACATTGGCCCCGGCTATCGCGTGTATCTGGGGCGGCATGGCGCGACGTTGGTCATCCTGCTCTGCGGCGGCGACAAGCGCACGCAGGATGCGGACAACAAACGGGCCAAGGAATACTGGTCGGACTGGAAACGGAGAAACACATGAGCAATCGTAAACATGCCGCTTCGATACCGCATACCGAAGCGACCATCGCCGAGCTGCGGACTGATCGGGCCTTTGCGGTGGAGTACCTGAAATCGGCGCTGGAAGAATTGGACAATCCAGATCATCGGGCCGTTGGCCTGCTCGCGCTGCGCGATGTGGCCGAGGCCTATGGCGGGCTTGCGACCGTGGCGCAAGAAGCAGGCGTCACCCGCGAGGCGTTGTATCGGGCGCTGTCACCGAGCGGCAACCCGACACTCAAGACACTTCTGGCAGTGCTTCATGCTGTCGGTATGCGACTGTCTGTTGTGCCGGCCGAGCCTATTCCGGTTCATGGCTAAGCTTCACGTCACGTAAGCCAGCGTATGCCGTCCCGACTGATGACACCTACAACTTGTGCTGCCTGACGATACGGCATGCTGGGTAGATGAGACCGAGTATCAGCGTGCGAATCTTCGCTCTCGTGATGGCAACTCGACGAATCTTGCGACTTCGATGGCAGTCATTCGTCAGTAGCAGTCTGCCATCCCGAAGGCGGTCGTTGCCCCGCCACTTTCAGCCTCTGCGCATCGCATTCATAGCGGTGCCTCCATTGTAGGTACACCCCGCGACCTCGTCGCGTCGAGCAGGCGGCGACGGTGTCATCAAGCTCAACATGAATGGCTGGAGCCTCGCCCGTGCGCTGGGCGGCGCACGCCAAAGAAAGCTCAGAGAACGGGCATCAGGGGTCGTTTTACGACGATCATTGACAAATAATTCCGTACTCATATAATGTGTTTTACGGCAAATACACATAAAGTGAGTATTGAAAATGAAATCCAAATACGAAGCGCTAGGCAAGCGGATGTGCGATCTGAGGATGGCCATAGGCATAGCAACGCAGGCCGAGCTCGCTCATCACCTCGGCATATCCCAGCAAACCGTCAGCCGCTGGGAAGCGGGAACTTCCCGGCCCCGCACCAATGAGCTCTCGAAGCTCGCTGCGGTGCTCAAGGTTGACGTGACGGAACTGACGAACGCCGCAGGCTATGCCCCTGAGGTGACGACGGTGTCCTTCGATCGGCTGCTTCCGCTCCCAAGCCTGCTGCCCGACAGCTTCGAATACTTCTGCCTCGATCTTCTCGCTACCCACCACCAAGGGAAAGCGGACGTACACCTGGCCGGCAAGACGGGCCATAAGCAGTACGGCATCGACATCGAGGCGCAGTTCGCCAACGGCGACCTGCACACGTACCAGTGCAAGCGCGTGGCGGAGTTCGGCCCGGAGAAGGTTAAGAAGGCGATCAAGGACCAGACGATCGCCGCGAAGAAGAAGCACCTCCTCCTCTCCCGCGTCGCCAGTCCCGACGCGCGCGGCGAAATCAAACGCGTGCGTGGGTGGGACCTCTGGGACCAGGTCGACATCACCCGGGTCTTCCGCACCCTGCCGAAGCGCGAGCAGGTGCGCATCGTCGACATCTACTTCCCGACGCAGCGCTTCGCGCTGACGGGCGAGCTGGCTGCGGGGCCGTGGCAAACGGTAGAGACGTTCTTCGCGCCGCAGCTCGTGGAGGGCCGTGTTTTCAATCAGCGCTGGGAACTCGTGGGCCGCAGAACGGAACTCGATGGGCTCGCGCGCGCCTTCGCGGATCGCAGCGTACTTGCGGTGAGCCTGATCGGCCGCGCAGGTGAAGGGAAGTCACGGGTGCTGCGTACTGCCCTTGACGCGTTCGCTTCGCAGTACCCGGGCGTTCGCGTGGTTGTCGCCTCGCCCACGGAGGAAATCACGGCGAAGAGTCTCGAGGAATTGGGGACTGGCGAGAAGCTGCTCGTTGTCGATGACGTTCATGACCGCAGTGATTTAGTCCAACTCATCCGCTACGCAGCCGACAGTCGCTCCCAGGCGCGTCTACTTCTGGTCTATCGGCCGTATTGGACCGATGTCGTACAGCGCGAACTAGCCCGCTACGGGCTGACGGGGAACCTGACCAAGTCGATCACGCTGGGCAAGCCAACGAAGCAGGACGGGATCGCCTTAGCTATCCAAGTGCTCTCCAAGAACGGGGCGCCGATCGAGTCCGCCGAAGAGATCGCGGCCGTGGCGTACGACAGTCCGCTCGCCGTCGTAGTCGGCGCGCAGATCGTCGCCACCGAAGGAGTGCACCCGGAGCTGTTCGGCTCGAACGAAGCCTTCCGAACGACGGTGTTGAAGCACTACGAGAAGGTCATCGCGCAGGGAATCGCGCAGGGCAAAGACCAAGAGCGCGTGCATGCGATCCTTCGCGTGCTGACGCTTATCCAGCCCGTTGTCCCTGACGATAAGCACGTCCTGGAACTGCTCGCGAGCATCGAGGGGATCGGGGCCCCCGATGCGTCACGCTTGGTGCGACTCCTTGTCGACGCTGGGGTGCTCTTCAAGCGGGGCGCTAAATACCGGCTGTCACCCGATTTGCTGGCCGACTCGATCATCGAATCGACGTGCATCACCCCAAGCGGTGCGTCGAACGGCCACGCCGAGAAGGTCTTCGCCGCGTCCATACCCGAGCACAAGGAGCATGTACTGCTGAACCTCGGGCGGCTCGATTGGCGGCGGAACGAAGGAGACACATCTGCGAGCACGCTACTCGACGGGCTGTGGTCGCTGATCGCATGGGAAGACGACTACGTGCATGCACAGGTGAAGGCTGCAGCTGCGGCAGCGTACTTCCAGCCTCGACAAGCCCTTGCCCTCGCGCGACGACTGATCGACGACGGGCATGGTCAGGACGAGGACGTGTGTCGCATCGCCCATGGCGCGACGTACCATATCAACTACCTCGCCGACGCATGCTCGCTGCTCTGGGAAGCCGGACAACACGATGCACGACCAACGAACCAGCATCCGAACCACGCGATCCGACTCTTGATGGAGCTTGCGACGCCGGAGCCTCGGAAACCGGCCGAGTTCGTCGAGGGCGTTGTTGATTTCGCGCTATCGCTCCTCGACTACCCGGAGAGCTGGAAAGGACCGTACACGCCGTTCGACGTGCTCAAGGGCGCCCTCGCGACCGAAGGTCACTTCACGTCCGCTGCCACGAGCCGCGAGATCACGATCTCGACGTACGCGGTCCAGCGCGAGAGGGTCAAGCAAGTGCGACAGCGGATCATCGCCGATCTACTCTCAAGCCTCTCGCATGCGAATCAGCGCCGCGCCTTTCTCGCCGCACAGCATCTTGCCGATGCCCTTCGCGGGCCCATCGCCGCTCAGCCTGGCGTCGCTGACCCCTGGGGCGACGAATTCCTTGAAACGCTCGAAAGGATCGATACGCTGCTCGGCACAGTAGACGTGTCCGCAACAATCCTGCTCAGGGTCGCGGAGTCGGTTCACTGGCACACGGTCTACGGCCCCGAGCGTACCCAGGTGCCGGCGCGACGGATTCTCGCTCGCCTCAATCGCGACCTCGTCACGCGCACGATCCGCGCGTTCATGGACGCCTGGGGCACGAACACGTGGCCGGTGGAAGAGAGGAGCGGCCGCCCGCAACACGACGCGGACATCGACGCGCTCTGCCTCGAGCTCGGAGCGCAGTACCCTGAGTCGGCCGGACTCGCGCAATTCCTGCATGACCGCTTGGAGGACATCGCCCGCGCGACCGGCTCCCCGGACTACGGGCCCGCCCAACTCTTCCTCGGTCGCCTGCTGCAATCGAACCTGCCGCTTGCCCGGCATCTCGTGCAAGCGTATCTGCGTGGCGAAAGCTCGCAGCTCTCACCGCACGTTGGGCGAGCCATGGGAGTCCTGCTGACTAGCGCGCGCGAGGAAGCGTCTGCGTTGATCGGGGACGTACTCGCGAAGAGCGACTCGCACCTTCAGATCGTTGCCGAGGGCTACCTGTTCGCGGCCAATATCGCCCCGTATTCTGAGCTCGACCTCGTCGCGCTGAAACGTGTCTTCGCCAGCCACGAAGGAGGGGTCCTCTGGTGCACGCCGCGCATCGCGCACGAGGTAGCGCGGAACGACAAGCGGCTGGCAATCGAGCTCCTAGCAAGTGTCGACATGGAAAGTGCGCGGCGCTACGCGCGCGACTTCTTCATGTGGATTGTTCACGAAGAGACGATTCCGTTCGATCTGATCCGCGACGACCAGCTGCAAAGACTGATCGGCGGTCTGCGCCACGCGTCTCGCCTGGACGATCACTGGGTCAACGCGTTCCTGAAGAAAGCCATCCGACGGGCACCGGGCTCGGTCCTCGAATTGGCTATGGCGCGCATCGACGATGCGATAGCCTCCGGCGATTGGCAAAAGCAACCCCTCGGCGGTGTCCTTCACGACCGGGATGCGCTCGACCTCATGTCACTCTCTGAGGGGTCCGCGCTCCTTCGCGGCCTGCTCGACTGGGCGCTCGTCCGGATCGGCGACTACACGTTCAGCTACCGCTTCGCAGAACTCGTGCAGTCGCTCTGCAGTCCGTACGGCGCGGCGTGCGTCGCGACCATGGAGGACTGGTTCACCGGCGGCACCGCTGAGCACTTCAAGGTCGTTACTGCGATTCTTCGCGATGCCAGCCCTCGCTTCATCCATGCCAACGAGAGATTCGTAGCACGGACGCTGAAGGCCGCGCGTGGCATTAGCCGCAAGGCGCATAGGGATCTTTCCTCAGCGATCTTCGCGGCCAGCGTGAGCGGAGTCCGTTCGGGGGCACCCGGCCAGCCGTTCGACGTCGACCTCGAACTCAAGGCGATGGCGGAGCAGCGTCTGGCGCACCTTGCAAAGAGCGACCCGACATTCGAGCTCTACCGAGACCTGCGGGACTATGCTGCCCACGAGATCGAGCGCCAGCTTGAGGAGGGGCGCAGCATGGACGAGGAGGATGCCGATGCCTGAAATCGGCGCGCTCAGCACGGTGTCTCGCTCAGAGTTGAGGGAAGGAATTTTTAGAGGTTCCGCCTTCATCCGATTCTCGTTTTGGCTTCTCGTTAGCGGTTGTGCCTAAACGTCCGTTCCTGGCAGAGTGTTGCCTGATGGTCGAAAAACGGTTCGTCCGCTTCCGCTGCGCTGCCGACGATCGCGGTGTGTCGCCTATCGGCGCCTGTCGCACCATTGCAACCATTTGCGAGGTCGGCCGGCTGGCAGTCTTCTCATTCAATTACGATATCCGCAAGTGATGCCGCCAAAAAATCAAATACAGTGCGTATCCTTTTGCTCGACTTCAGTTCTCGGTGCGTGGTCAGCCAGACTGGCAGTTTGGGCAATGGCTGCTCAGTCATCACGCTAATCAGATCGGGATGTTTTGCTGCCAGCCACTGCATGCCGATACCTATGCCTACACCGGCTAGCAAGGCTTGCCAGTTAACCAGATGATTATCTGAACGGAAGGCAAAAAAAGACCGCTCAATTGGCATACCCGCCGCCCGAAAACCTGCAATCAACTGATCAGATTGGTCATAGCCTATCCACCGGTAACGCGCCAGTTTCTGTACATCGTCCGTGGCAGTCAGAGGCACAGGTGATGCGGCATGCGCGAGATACGAAGTATGCACATAAAAACCCATAGGCCAGTCTGCAATATGCCGCGCGATCAGTGCCGACTGGGTCGGTCTGATCATGCGGATAGCGATATCGGCTTCGCGCTCCAACAGATTGCTGATCTGGTTGCTGGCCACCAGTTCTATCTGTATTTCAGGATGGCGTTGCGCTAGTTCTGCAAGAATCGATGGCAGTACAAAGGCCGATACTATCTCGCTGGCAGTGAGGCGTACCGTGCCGGTTAAGCCATGGTCTTGCGATGCCGCCGCCATGCCCAGCACGCGCGCTGCCGTCATCATGTGGCGTGCCGGATCGACCAGGCTATCGCCCGCACTGGTAAGCTTGAGACCGCGTGCAACGCGTTCAAACAAGGCTGCACCGACAGCAAGTTCCAGTTCGGCGATTTGACGTGACAGCGTCGGCTGGCTTAAGCCTAGCTGCTCGGCCGCGCGGGTTAACGAACCGTGCTCAACGACGGCAACAAAGCCGCGGATCAGATTCCAATCGGTATGGCTGGGATCAAAATGCGCTGTGGACATACGTCAATCTATTCAAAAATGCATATAACCAATTCAGGTATGTGCATTGTAAATACTTTCGGCCGCCATGAAAATGGCCATAGCTTCAAAATTCAACTTTCATCAGGACACCACATCATGGCGACAGAAACGACGCGCAGCTCAGTTTTGATATTGGGGGCAAAAGGACATTTGGGGCAGGCGGCGGTAAACGCTTTTGCTGCGGCGGGCTGGCGCGTCATCGCCCAGGCCAGATCGCCCATGACAAACAAGTGGATGGCGAATGTCGAAACGCTGGAGTGCGATGCTCTGGATACCGCAAAGATCATCGCAGCGGTACCAAAAGTGGACGTAATCGTTCATGCGCTCAACCCCAACTACGCACGTTGGGACGCCTTGCTGCCACCAGTCACCTCGGCGGTGATCGCGATCGCCAAAGCTAGCGGCGGCATGCTCATGGTGCCGGGCAACGTGTATAACTTCGGTACCAGCTTGCCGCTCCTGCTGAGCGAAACTACTCCTTTCTCGGCCGACACCGGCAAGGCGGCATTGCGGATACAGATGGAACAAACCATCGCCGCCGCAGCAGCAGAGCAAGGATTCAAAAGCGTGGTGATCCGCGCCGGAGATTTCATTGGCGGCAGCGGCACCTGGCTGGACATGGCAATCACCAAGTCGCTCGACAAAGGCATGGTAACGAGCATGGGGCCGGACAATCTGGCGCATGCCTGGGCATATTTGCCCGATCTGGCTGAAGTGTTTGTGCGGGTCGCGGAACAACGCAGCGCACTCACGAACTTTCAGGTATTGCACTATCCCGGCATCACCGCCAGCGGCAGCGATCTGCACGCCGCGCTGGAAGCCATCACAGGCCGCAAGCTAAAATCCAAAGCTCTGCCATGGTGGCTGTTCCAGATGATGGCCCTGTTCTCACCGATGCTGCGCGCCGTGCTGCAAATGCGCTACCTGTGGCAGCGTCCGCACGGGCTGGTTGGCACCCGGCTGGAACACTTGATCGGCCGCTTACCCGCGACCTCTTTGCAGACGGCACTGGCGGCCTCGCTACCGCAGCTGCGCACTAAATCTGCGCCAGTCAGGCAATAACCAGAAATTCATCAATAAACACGCCGGACACTCACCACCCATGCAGCTACCCAGCCTGTCTGGCCTGCAGGGCGGATGTATGGTGCGCACTGGTTACCACCGGTCCCGACAGCCAATCCGACAGGCAGCAAAAGACTGGTTGCGGTCACTCGGCGTCGATGGAACGCCAACCAGTTCTATGCAAAATGCGTTCTTCGTCTACATTGGAACGAACGGCGGCTTAGGTGGGTAGACCCGCCGTTGACGGAAATTTATCAACGAGCGGCTGGTTTTCCAACGCCTGGCGGGCGGGTTTCGACCCTGAGCCGTCATCGACGAAAAACGAAAGCGGCCATTCACCGCAAGGGTAAAAAAATGGAAGCGGCCGTTCGTGATGCGAAGTAAATATTCCGAGCTGAACGGCAGCTGTGTATTGTCAACGGCCATTCGGGCTTAGAATGCCAATGGGAACTGTCGGCCAACCGGCCGGTCGGTCGTGGCGCTACAAAGCAGCCGCTCGTCCGTGCAATTGGCCCAGCTTGAATTCCAAAATTTATTTTCCATGGATTCCTTGAGCGTGTCCGTCTTTGCGATTTCTCAATTCGTAATTTCTATTCTTCGAACAGAATTATGGATGCTGGAATACGTTTTTCGGGGGCAAGAGCAACTTCTCGTTCGCTTTCACAGAGGGGCCAAGGCATGTTGCATCTGATCTGGATAATTC
>NZ_JBHRTP010000099.1:0-3388 GCF_042646465.1 Pseudundibacterium arcticum | reverse complement strand
GATAGTGTGTATTCGCATGTGAAAGTAGGTTATCGTCAGGCTTGTTATTCCCAAAAACCCTCCGGCGCCTAGCGCCGGAGGGTTTTTGCTTTGGCGAACGAGATTGTCATTTGGAATCAATCAGCTTGTCACGGGGTTCGACGGGGTTCCACTGAACTCATTTCTTTCTTTTGTTCTTTATCCCGCTAAAATTCTTACAATACCCGTCGCCACGTCGCGACCAGGCCGTTGGCAAATGGTCGTACCGAGCCTGAGTCTATGATGCTAAAAAGATTGCGGCCGAGGCAATCCTCCCATGTTATTCGTTGCGTCCCGCAGCGAGTACAGCCGGTGTCCAGCCATCAGCATTTCGAGGAGATGGTTTGATCAAAAATCTCAAAATTACTGGTCTTGTCCAAGGCGTCGGCTTTCGTGTGGCGTTCGAACGTTCGGCTCGTTCGTACGGATTGTCGGGGTGGGTTCGTAATCGGTGCGATGGTTCCGTCGAAGCGCTGGTTTCGGGGGATAGCGACGCGATTAAGAAAATCATCGATTGGGCCAGGCAGGGCCCTGAGGGTGCCGTCGTGAAACAGATCTTGATTGAAGATGCGGATTTAACGACTCTTCGGCCCGGGCAATTCTTGCGTCTGCCCACAGAATAGTTAAAGGCGTCTCGATGAATTTTGCAGATTGCACGTTGTACATGAAGTCGAATCAGACCCTAGCGCAGCCTTGTCGGACAAATCACAGGTAGGCTATGATGTCCATCGCAATACCTTATTCCGTGTCGTCGATTTAGGTTATTCGGGCCGGCTGCAATATGGATCGGGTACCTTGACGATATGCTAATGCGCAGTGCGATTATTCCATACATGATTAAAGGCGCGGACGAACCCGGAGCGCTGGACTTAAATTGGCGTTCCTTGGGACCGGCTGCCAACTTGCCCGTATTAGAAGTCCTTTGGACCGCTTCGTCGACCATGGCTTGGCACTATCACTTTGTACTGCTGCCCGAGATCGTCGCCACTAGTAAATAAAGGAAAAATATGTTGCTCAAGGATAAAGTCGCTGTAATTACAGGTGCCGCCAGCGGGATCGGCAAGGAAATCGCATTCGAATACGCAAAAGCGGGCGCGAAGGTCGTGATCGCCGATCTGTCGCTGGAAGCCGCTGCAGCCACTGCCGACGAGATCGTCCGAACTGGCGGCGTTGCGATGGGTGTCGCGATGAATGTCACTGATGAGGCTCAGGTCGACAAGGGTATCGCCGACGTTGTAGCGGCCTATGGTTCGGTTGATGTGCTGATCAGTAACGCTGGCATCCAGATCATTAGCCCCATCGTGGATTTGCGTCTCGACGATTGGAAAAAATTATTGGCCATTCATCTGGACGGTGCGTTTCTGACTACGCGTGCCTGTATGCGCGCGATGATCAAGGGCGGCAAAGGTGGCGCCATTATTTACATGGGCTCGGTCCATTCGCATGAAGCCTCGCCGCTGAAGGCACCGTATGTCGCTGCCAAACACGGATTGCTAGGCTTGGCTAAAGTTGTTGCAAAAGAAGGGGCCAAAGACAATATCCGCGCCAATGTAATTTGTCCCGGATTTGTGCGTACGCCGTTGGTAGATAAGCAGATTCCGGAGCAGGCCAAAACACTCGGTATCAGCGAAGCGGACGTGATTAAGAACGTGATGTTGAAAGACACGGTGGATGGTGAATTTACGACTGTGCAAGATGTGGCGCAAATCGCTGTTTTTCTCGCCGGTTTTGCCAGCAATGCGTTGACCGGGCAATCGATTACTGTCAGTCATGGCTGGCACATGCAGTAACGAACATGGCCGGCAAGCCGCAAGATGGTCCAGCGGACGACGAACCGGTGGTTGGAGCAATGTCCAGGCAAGGGTCCGTGCGTTAATTTACGGGCCTTGTCGAGCCTGCCGTGTTGTGCAAGTGTCATTATTTATTTGACGCCGCGCAAAATCGATCTGTCATTCGTCAGTTAGGTTTAAACTGTACCGCGTCTGTTAGTCTGGATCGTGTTCATTATCGTCGTTCGAGAGACATCTTTCGATGCAGTGTGCAGGACGGCATGGACTTTTCAGATGTTATCGGGTATAATAAGGGGTCGTTGAGATTCGAGGTAGTAGTGCAGTATTAGTCTGTCATTCCTTTCTTGCTTCAAACGATCGACCGGGCGAAAGCCCAACTTAACTGAAATAGGAAATTGTAATGGCAACTGGTATCGTAAAATGGTTTAATGATTCTAAAGGTTTCGGCTTCATCACTCCTGATGAAGGCGGAGAAGATCTGTTCGCGCACTTTTCGGCTATCCAGTCGAACGGCTTCAAATCGCTTCAAGAGAACCAGCGCGTCTCTTTCGAAGTAACCGCCGGCCCTAAGGGCAAGCAAGCTTCGAATATTCAGCCTATCTAAGTCTGAAAAAATTGCGCAGAGCACATGTTGCTCCACGCGAAAAAATCCCCGGCTTGCCGGGGATTTTTTTGTCTTAATCCTGGGACAATCAGGCTCGTCGCCAGTAATCCGGTTCCATATAAATACGGCGCAAAAAATCGATGAAGGCACGGATGCGAAGCGGCAAATGCCGCCGTTGGGCGAACACTGCGTAGATGTCACCGCCCGGCGCCGCGAACTCATCGAGCACGGTAACCAGTTTTCCTGACTCGATTTCGGCACTGACTTCCCACATCGAGCGCCACGCAAGACCTTTGGCCGACAACGCCCAATCGTGCAGCACCTCGCCATCGTTGCAGACCATATTGCCAGCCACTTTCAGTGTCACATTCTTGCCATTCTTGCGGAAAGTCCAGCCGCGCTGGCTGCCATCGCTGCTGAACGCGAGACAATTGTGCTGCCCCAGGTCGTCCAGTGAAGTTGGTACTCCATGGCGTTTCAGATAAGCGGGCGATGCGACTACAGCGCGTTTATTCTCTGCCAGCTTGACGCCGATCAGATTGGAATCCGTCAACGACGCAATACGGATCGCCACGTCAATCCCTTCACCGATCAGGTCGGCCACACGGTCGTTCAGATCGAGCGTCAGATTTACATCCCGATGTTCGGACAGGAACGACGGAATCACTGGTGCGACGTGACGTCGACCGAAGCCGGACGGCGCCGATATCATCAGATGGCCGCTGGCCCGGGCGCTTCGCTCCGAGACCGCCGCCTCGGCATCAAGCAGGTCGGCCAGGATCCGCTGGCAATCTTCCAGGAACGTCGTCCCTTCGTTGGTCAGCGCAATTTTTCGGGTAGTTCGCTGCAACAGCTTCACGCCTAGTCGATCTTCCAGCCCATCCAGGCGGCGGCCAATCATGGCTGGCGCTACACCTTCAGTGCGTATTCCACACCAAACTGGACACCGATTTCACGGCAAACTGGACACCCATTC
>NZ_JBHRTP010000098.1:0-5591 GCF_042646465.1 Pseudundibacterium arcticum | reverse complement strand
CACGTTTTTACGCAAGGTGAGACGTCTATGAAAGCGGAATGGGACGCGGACAAGGCTGTGCGCGTTCAGGCCGACAACGCAGCCATCCTCTCGCGCGTGAAAAACAACGAGCGAGTTGCAGAGCAACAACACCTCGACAATGACAACATCACGAAAGTCCACGATGAAGAACTATCTACTGTCCGCACTGCTCTTGCTCACTCTGAGCGCTTGCGCATCGGCACCGCCCTCTGTGGTGGATCTGCCGGCGTCACCCAAACCGCAGGCGCCGGCAGCGGCGATGCAGCCGATCCCGGAGGCCGGCTGGTTCGCGAAGACGTTGGACGAGATCTTGACGCGCTCAAACTGAAGATGGAAGAAACGGCGGCGACCGGGCGAGCGTGCCAGTCATTTGCGCGGGCCAATGGGATGGCGCACTAAATGGTGTGCTATAGGTCGTTTGTGGTTCTTTATGAATCAAGCACTTACGGACGACCTTGATACTGAGGTATAGCACAGTGCACGCATTGCAACAAGTTGATTGCAATAGGTTTTTCGTCTTGCGAGTTACTGACTTCTAAGCTGAGGGTCGCAGGTTCGATTCCTGCTGGACAGACCACATCCCCCCTTATGAGAATTGATGGTTTCGGTATTTAGATTCCCATCGTTTCTACATTCTTCACTTCCTCATGTAAGCGAATTTGAAGCGTCATCCTGTGGCTGCCTTCACCTGTTCGATTCGTCAACCAATTCCTGAAACTCCGTCGGCAATTGTGTTTGTGGTCAGTACACTGGGTCAATTCCGACGCATTATTTCCCCTTACTCTATTCGTTCGAATATAAACCACAACGATTGCTCTTGGCATCGGTCGCGGTTTTGATTCTCCTTTTTCAGCTATAAATTCAGTGTTAACGACGCGGAAGGTATTCGCTGGATGTGTTCGCCTTTGTCGTCGCTGGCGTTCTTCTGCTGCCTGTTTTTGGTCTATTTTCCCCACCATCCATCGAGTCGCCCGCGCCTGAAAAAGGTGATTCGGAATTCAGGTTGCTTTGCTGATGAAAAGATCTTGAACAGGTTCTCAGAAACGATATTGCAGGCGACACATCGTCGTCCATCCTACCGTTCGATCGATTCAGGCCGTCCTTCGTTTCGGACTCTTACGGCAGATGTAAGGGGTCGTGCATTTGAAACTGCACCGACCAGCGTTCAACGCGAATTTCGTTAGGGTTATTTACACGGTAATTTTTCAACGCTTGCCCAATGACATGCTTGCGGCGGCTGGCTCGTTAGGGAAGTTCGCCGAAGGAAAGAGGACCAGCGTCGCCCTCAACCCGGGGTGATTGTCGGTCAACTTGAGAACGCCGCCGTGCAACTTCGCGACGGCGGCCACGAGACTGAGACCCAATCCCGCACCCGGTGTGCCGCGACTTGCGTCGCCGCGGTAGAAACGCTCGAAAACCTTAGATTTTTCTTCGTCGGGGATGCCGGGTCCGTCGTCCGACACGGCGATCTCGCCCCCCCCCGTCCGGGTGACGGGATGCCACGACTGTGATCGTCCCGTTTTCCTGCGCATACTTAAGCGCATTGTCGATAAGGTTCCCGATCGCCTGCGCAAGCAGCAGAGGATCACCCGCCAACGCAAGTGGTCCCGACGATACGAAAGAAAGCACGCGTCCCTGCAGTTCCGCCACAGGTTGATAGAATTCTGCGACTTCGCTTGCGATGTTGGCGACATCAACTTCAATGAAGCCGGAGCGGCGCGTGCCGGTATCAATCTCCGCCAGGCGCAGTAGTGCGTTGAAGATAGCGATGACGCGGTCTACGTCGGCCATTGCGCTATCGATTTCGGCGAAGGTTTGTTCCGGACCAGGCCGGATCAGCGATAGCTCCTCCAGGCGGGACCGCAGTTCCGCCAATGGAGTGCGCAAATCATGTGCAATAGCGTTCGACACGTTTCGAATACCGTCAATCAGGTACTCGATTTGGTCCAGCATACGGTTTTCTGTCTCGACGAGAGTGTTGAGTTCGTTCTCGCCACCATAGGCCGGCAGCCGGTGTGAGAAATTTCCCTGCATGATGGCAGAGGCCGCCTGGTTGATGTCGTGTACCTTGGAGAGTAACGTGCGACGAACCAGCAGCCCGCCCAGTACGCCAAGCAGTAAAACAATGCCCGCTGCGAACACCAATCCATACAGGAAAAAATTTTCCAGCACCCTGTATTTCGTGATGTTGTATACGACCAAAAGGTGGTACCCGCCGGGCAGCGTCGTGTGCATGAGTACCACACGTATTGAGCCGCTGCCCGCGTCAATCGAGCGTATGTACCGTCCTGGTAAATCAGGCACTTCGCGGGGGGGGGAAACGGCAGGCCAGCCATTGAGCCGCGAAATAATCAGTTCGGGACGTCGACGGTGTCACTTTAACCGGAAGACCACACGAAGCATGACGCCAATTGCAAGTCACGCATCGGTCCTGCGCGGTCAGAGACCCTGAGCATGCCGGGAAATTTCTTGCACAGAAGCTGGGAGATCTCATCGGCGCCCGTCGCAGTCGGGACGGGCGGGGCGGAGAAGGCCCATGGCCGAAATCCCGCCGCCTACGCCGATGAGAAGTCGGATACACCAGTAGTACCTGAGAAGCTGCCGAACAAGGGGATTGGTCCCGCGGAGGCAGTGGAGGAAAGCGGTGTAGCCAAGGGGAACGCCGACGAGCCTCCTGCGTCCCGGACACAGAGCCGGATCAACGTATCGATGGGACTCGAAGGCGTACGTCAGCGTGCCCGCGCCGATAAGCGGGCACGGTTCACGTCACTACTGCATCACGTCACGCCATCGCTGCTGGTGGAGAGCTTTCACGCTCTGCGCAAGAATGCGGCGGCAGGCGTGGACGATGTGACGTGGAGAGAATACGAAGGTCAACTTTACAGTCGGGTGCATGGCCTGCACCGGGAGATTCACACCGGCGCATACAAAGCCTTGCCCTCACGGCGGGTATTCATTCCCAAGGCGGATGGCAGCAAGCGGCCGCTGGGGATTGCCGCCATTGAAGACAAGATCGTGCAGCAGGCCGTCTCGACGGTTCTGGGTGCGATCTACGAAGAAGACTTTCTCGGGTTCTCGTACGTGTTCCGGCCCGGACGCAGCCAGCACCAAGCGCTGGATGCACTCTGGGTTGGAATAGAAAGGCGCAAGGTAGGCTGGATTTTAGACGCGGACATTAGCGACTTTTTCGGCTCCATCGATCATGACTGGATCGAACGATTTCTGGCCCACCGGATTGCGGACAAGCGCGTGCTGCGCTTGATCCGCAAATGGCTGAAGGCAGGTACCATCGAGGATGGAAAGCGGATCGTGGCAGAGAAGGGCACGCCGCAAGGCGCGGTCATTACGCCCACAACAATAGAGCAAACTCTCGGGTAAGATGGGGACTGCGCATTGCCCGGGAGAGTTTGGCCCCAAGGTTTGCGGGATGCCCGGATGTCGAGATTATCCTCGTCATTGAGGTCATTGACCCCACCAACGGGAAGGCTCAGTCATGACCCGACAACCGCGCAATTGGCGCATTCGCCTGGCTTTCGAGCCGAATCGATTCTCCTGCGAACAACTCGAAAGGGTCTACGAGCATTTAAAGCCGACCCAGACACGCGCCACCTCAGAATCATCTCCATCCCAACCGGCTGTGACAAAGCGTCGTGCTGCCAAGCGAGGTGAGCGATGAGCCATGCAGTGATGGTGGCGTTCTATGCCCGGGTGTCGTCCGAACAGCAAGCCAAACGCGGCACGATCGAAAGCCAAATTACCGCGTTGGTGGAACGAATTGCGGTCGATGGCGAGCAGATTGTCGAGGACATGCGTTTTGTCGATGCCGGAGTCAGCGGCGCAACGCTGATTCGACCGCAATTGGAACGGTTGAGAGACCGTGCTGCGCTCGGCCTGGTGGATCGTCTCTACGTCCTGTCTCCTGACCGACTGTCGCGGAAATATGCTCACCAAGCTTTGCTGATGGAAGAACTGTCGGCGTGTGGTGTGCAGGTGGTGTTTCTCAATCATGCCATCGGCGTCACGCCGGAGGAATCGTTACTGCTGCAGATGCAAGGCATGATCTCCGAATACGAACGCGCCAAGATTATGGAGCGTAATCGCCGTGGCAAGCTTCATGGGGCCAAACGCGGCAGTATCAATGTGCTTTCGACGGCACCCTATGGTTACCGCTACATTCGCAAACAACTCGATGGAGCACCGGCACAGTACGTCATCGAATTGCCACAAGCAGCGACGGTGAGAACCATATTCCAATGGATTGGGATGGAACGGCTGAGCATAGGAGAAGTGACCCGCCGCCTTGCAGCAACGGGCATCGCAACGGCTACAGGCAAGCCGTACTGGGACCGTAGCGTCGTGTGGGGGATATTGCGGAATCCAGCCTATATGGGGCGAGCCGCTTTCGGCAAAACGCAGTCTCGCGATTGCTTGTCCCGCGTCCGTGCGCAACGCCACAGCGCCGATGTGCCCAAAAATGGGTACTCAACCGTCCGTACAGATCCGAGTCACTGGATCGAAATCCCCGTGCCGGCGATCATCAGCGAGGCGTTGTTTCAGTCTGTTCAGGAACAGCTTGCCGAGAATCGCAAAACGGCGCGTCAGCGGAGCCATGGCGCGGTCTATCTGCTTCAGGGATTGATCGTATGCGGCCATTGTCGCTACGCCTATTACGGCAAAAAGATCAGCAAAGCGGCAGCCAAAGGCCACCAGCGGCACTATGCTTATTATCGCTGTATTGGAACCGACGCCTACCGCTTTGGCGGTGAACGCGTTTGCGACAATCAGCAAATAAGAACGGACCGGCTCGATGACCTCGTGTGGCAGCAGGTTATTGAACTACTGGCTCACCCAGGACGACTAAAGAGTGAATATGAACGTCGGCTGAGTGTTCTTGAGAAAAAAGAAAAAACAAGTTCTGATACAGCATCTCTGGAAAGGCAAAGGCTTCAACTGGAGAAGGGCAAGTCGCGACTCATAGACAGCTATGCCGATGGTATGCTCGACAAAGCGGACTTCGATCCGAAGATGCGGCAATTGAAGGTACGGCTAGAACAGATCGATCATCAGATTCAAGAATCACGGCGCAACAATGCTGGTCAAAGCGAGTTGTTCCTTGTGATTAATCGTCTCGAAGAGTTTGCATCTGCCGTGCATGACCGGTTGGACACAATCGATTTCGTAATGAAACGCGAGGTCATCCTCGGCTTGGTCAAGCGCGTCGAAATTCACAAAGAGGAGATCCTCGTCGTGTTTCGGGTTGATCCGGATCCGGGGTTCAATGCCGACGAGAATTCGGCTAATTCAGACGTTGGAGAGAAAAGTATGCAAGATCGTACGCGGCGTCATTTCTCCGCTGCTCAGCAATATTTATCTGCACTATGTTCTCGATGTGTGGGCACATCATTGGCGACGGCATCAAGCAGTTGGCAAGGTCATCCTGGTCCGCTTTGCGGACGACAGTGTGGCAGGATTTGAGCACGAAGCGGACGCGAAGCATTTCCTCGCAGCTCTGGAGTGCGTATTCCACACCAAACTGGACACCGATTTCACGGCAAACTGGACACCCATTC
>NZ_JBHRTP010000097.1:0-1393 GCF_042646465.1 Pseudundibacterium arcticum | reverse complement strand
CTGACGATCTGAATAGCCACCATGAGTGGATAAGTCAGAAGTATGCTCCAGAGCAAGTTGAACCCAAATTGGGCGCCGGCCTGCGAATAGGTGGCAATACCGCTTGGGTCATCGTCGGCGGCGCCCGTTACCAAGCCCGGCCCGAGTTTGGCAAGCCACGAATTATCCATTTCATCGGGTTGGTGATGGTCGACATCTAATTCATTCACAGCAGTCTCCGGTAGATTGCGCTCGATCCGCATGAAGGTGTCAGCCTCTTATTATGGGCACCTCCAACAACCTCATCCATAGTTTGACTGAAATAAGTGAAATTCTGAGCACATCCAGAACCGAATGGCCAGGTCCACAATGATGATACCCAAACCGAGCTTGTTTGCAGAAGAAGAACTTGGGAGCCGTCGCGGAAAAGTGGGGGCGCCCGCTGGTCGGTCTCTCCACGTCGCGCCATTCAGAACCACGTCGGCCACCCGCACGCCGATAATCTCCGAGATCTGCGCCCTTGTGTTACAGAGCACGGCCAGCAGATTTCCTCGCGTGGCGGAACGCCGCGGATAGGGCGCTCACGCTCAGCGCCCGTTCAATGACGTGAAAAAAGAATAGATCGAGCCATGCCGCGAATTTCAGGAACGCTCGCAATGCGGTCAGCCTAAAATTGCAGCGGCCCATCGAACTGCTCAATGAGCGTATGCCGCAGCATGAAACGATACCCCGATTACATAGAATCGCGGACACCCTCCAATTCCCCCATTGTTATTCGGTGATTCAGCTCCTTCCCTACTTGGAGGGATGCCGCGTATGAGTTTTCTAAATCTTTGTCGAAGCACCAATATTCCGGAAACTTTTCCGTTGCGGGCTTACCGCGAGCTGAAGAGGCGACTCAACAAATATCCGACGCCCGCCGCAATCCCGAGCGAGGTAACCGGGTTTTCGCGCACATAAACACGAGCCTCTTCCATCAACCGAGCCTGCACCTCTTTCAACTGGTCGCCTTTGGTGCTGAGCGTTTCCGCTGCCCCCGCCAACGTATCGACCGCCTGATGTGCGCCGGAGGCGATCTGATCGACTGCAGGCCGGGCCGCATCCGCCACTTTGTCAATCGTCGTGTGCGCTCCGGCACTTACCTGGTCCACATTGGCCGCCAAAGTGCCTGGGTTGGGTTTTGCGCCAGGTGTGAATTTTTCAAATGGTTCCATGATTTCTCCAGAAAAGATTGTTTTGATTTTCAGAAAGGATCTGTATTTTTCGAGATATCCGGGCAGACGAATGACTGCCCATTATCGCCTGTGAATAGTTACCCTCAAGCCCTACAATGGCAGCGATTCGCCGGAATAAGTATCTATTCCGTAATAGGTATCGATACTTCTTGCCCAATTCTTATCGGCCATATCGGGCC
>NZ_JBHRTP010000096.1:0-48493 GCF_042646465.1 Pseudundibacterium arcticum | reverse complement strand
TTTGGCCTCCAGATACTCCCACTAAATTCCATCGTCAGTTGCACTTCATAGTTGAATCCGCGGGCATTGAAGCGAGAACAAACAATCGGCATGCAAAAATACAGGGGTGAGTATTTATTTTTCGCCGGCACCGTCAGCGACCCGTTTTAGCCAATATCTGCTTCGCAATGCCGCGCAAAATATTGACTTCCTCCACCTCGAGCTGGGTTCTTGCGAACAGCCGTTTCAGCCGCGGCATCAGTTTTTTCGGATTATCCGCATCCAGAAAATCGATCGCCACCAACGCCCGTTCCAGATGCGCAAACATGCCGTCGATTTGTGCGATGCCGGCCGCCTCGCCTTGAAACCCGATGTCGGTGGCGGGCGGCTGATCACCCACGGCGGCGACTCGGCATTCATAGGCCAGCACCTGAGCCGCCTGCGCCAGGTTCAGCGACGAATAATCCGGATTGGCGGGAATATTGATCAGCACATTGCACTTTTCGACCGCCTCATTCGGCAGGCCGAAGCGCTCGTTGCCGAACAGCAACGCCGCAGTCAGTCCGGATTCGGCCGCCAACTGTGCGGCCAGCGCCCGTGGCGCCATCACCGGCGGCGAGAATTCGCGCAGTCTGGCCGTCACGGCAGCTGCAAAATTGCAACCCGCCAGCGCCTCCCCGATCGAGCCGACGATGCGAGCACCGCTCAGAATATCCTGCGCGCCGCTGGCAAACGCGATCGCCTCTTCCTGCATGGTCGCGTCGGCAAAGCGCGGATTGACCAACACCAGCTCCGAAAACCCCATGGTTTTCATCGCGCGCGCGACTGCGCCAATATTGCCGGGGCGGCTGGTTTCCACCAGTACAAAACGCAGGCGATTGAAAACAGGCGTGTCGATTTGGGGCAGCTTCATTTAAAATAGCGACATTGCGCGGTAAAGATGTGGGAACTTCGGCGACCTCGATAATGTAACGATGTGCGCCGGCGCCAGCAAGAACCAGTCCAAAATCAGCCCAAGATCGGTCCGAAATAGATCAAGCCCGGCTGAATTGTTCAGTACATCATCGCCGCATCGCTCTTTAATCATTGTCGTTCTGTGCCGTTGGCCCACCCATATCCGGGTGACCGACGACACCGTCATTTTAACGGAAGCTCTATGCACCCAATGCTCAACACGGCGATCAAGGCTGCCCGCCGCGGCGCCGCGGTCATCAACCGCGCCTCTTTCGACCTCGACCGCGTCCAGGTCACCGAAAAACAGCACAACGATTTCGTCACCGAAGTCGACCATGCCGCCGAACAGGCGATCATCGAAGTGTTGCTCAAGGCCTACCCCGGCCACGCGATCCTGGCCGAAGAGTCCGGCGCCTCCGCCAATCTGCACGACGACAATGAACATGTCTGGATCATCGATCCGCTCGACGGCACCACCAACTTCATCCATGGTTTTCCGCAGTACTGCGTATCGATCGCATTGCAGCACCGCGGCGTCATCACCCAGTCAGTAGTTTTCGACCCTACCCGCAACGACTTGTTTACCGCAACCAAGGGCGCCGGCGCCTACCTGAACGACAAGCGCATCCGCGTCAGTCGCCGCGACAGGATGGCCGATGCATTGATCGGCACCGGTTTCCCGTTCCGCGACACCGCGGACCTGGACCAGTACATGAATATGTTCCGGATCATGACCGAAAGATGCGTCGGACTGCGTCGCGCCGGCGCCGCCGCGCTCGACCTGGCCTATGTTGCGGCCGGCCGGCTCGACGGCTTTTTCGAGAAAGGCCTGCAGCCTTGGGATATCGCGGCCGGTTCGCTGCTGATCACCGAAGCCGGCGGCATCGTCGGCACCTTTGCCGGCGACTCGGACTATCTTTACAAGGGCAATGTTCTGGCCGGCACACCGAAAATCTTCGCTCCGATGGTAGGTCTGCTCTCGCCATTCGCCTGAACCAGCGCCGACATCGCCACCAAACGGCCCGCAGCAATTGCGGGCCGTTTGGCATCTTCGGCCCGGCTGGCGATCCGCCCGACTTGCGGTTCGGTCCGGCCAGCAGGATGGAAACTACGGGCAAATCGAAAGCGCTGTTATACTTGGGCCCGCGGCACATTGACCAGTCCCCTTGCCGCTGTCCTACAATCCCCTAATCCGATTGCCTGCGACTGGCGCCTTCAATGGCGACAGGCCGATCTTCTTCTCAAAGAATCATCATGTCCTTTACCCAACTCGGCTTGTCCGACGCCATTGTTCGCGCCATTACTGACCACGGCTACACCACGCCCACCCCGATCCAGGCACAGGCCGTTCCCGCCGTGCTGGCCGGAGGCGACCTGCTAGCCGGCGCGCAGACCGGCACCGGCAAGACCGCAGGCTTCACACTGCCCATGTTGCATCGCCTGTCGACCAATGCGGTCGGCGCCGCACAAACCAACAAGACCTCGCAGCGCGTGATTCGTGCCCTGGTGCTGACGCCGACGCGCGAACTGGCGGCCCAGGTCGAAGAAAGCGTCCGCACCTACGGCAAGTACCTGAACCTCAATTCCGCCGTGATCTTCGGCGGCGTCGGCATCAACCCGCAGATCAAGATGCTCAAGCATGGCGTCGACATTCTGGTTGCCACGCCGGGCCGCTTGCTGGACCATCATCAGCAAGGCACGATCAATCTGAACCAGGTCGAGATCCTGGTGCTGGATGAAGCCGACCGCATGCTCGACATGGGCTTCATCCATGACATCAAGAAAGTGCTGGCGATTCTGCCGCCCAAGCGCCAGAACCTGTTGTTCTCTGCCACTTTTTCCGACGACATCAAGGTCCTGGCCGACCGCCTGCTGAACAATCCGGCAATGATCGAAGTCGCCCGCCGCAATTCGACCGTGGAAGTCATCGCCCAGAAGGTGCACCCGGTTGACCGCGACAAGAAACACCCGATGCTGTCCCATCTGATCAAGAGCAACAATTGGAGCCAGGTGCTGGTGTTCACCCGCACCAAACACGGCGCCAACAAACTGGTGGAGCAGCTCGATAACGACGGCATCGGTGCAATGGCGATCCATGGCAACAAGAGCCAGTCGGCCCGTACCAAGGCCCTGGCCGAATTCAAGGACGGCGCCCTGCAGGTGCTGGTGGCGACCGACATCGCGGCGCGCGGCATCGACATCGACCAACTGCCACACGTAGTCAACTACGACTTGCCGAACGTGCCGGAAGACTATGTGCATCGGATCGGCCGCACGGGTCGCGCCGGTGCCACTGGCGAAGCGGTATCGCTGGTCTGCGTCGATGAGCACATCATGCTGCGGGATATCGAAAAGCTGATCAAGCAGACACTGCCGAAAGAAGTCATTCCCGGCTTCGAACCCGATCCAGCCGCGCGTGCCCAGCCGATCCAGATGCGCTCCGGTAATGGCGGTCATGGCGGTGGCGGTGGCGGCCGCAATCAGCCGCGTTCGGCAGGCGCAGTGGTCAAGGTACGCAGCGCACAGACTGCCAAACCGCGCAGTGGCCCACCGGCACCGGGTGGTGCCAAATCCGGCCCACGGCCGGCCGCAGCGCGTCGTTCCGGCGGTCGCGGACGCTAAGCTTGCCGGTCGAAATGCTTTGACGATCTGATTTGGCGCTCGTCCAGGCACGACAATGCGCCTTCGCACTCAACGGCGAAGGCGCATTTTTTATGGCCTCATGGTTGAACCTGGACCTCTCGACTGGGGCGCAGTACCGTTAGCAAATCGACTATTCTCCTCTTTCCCCGAAAAAAAATCAGAATTCACGATGCTTAAATTCCTGTCCGCACTCGCCCTTTCTGCGCTCACGCTGAATCATTGTCTCGCGGCCGATGATCTGCGCCACGAGATGCAAATGATTGCAGATCAGGCCGGCGGTCATGTTCACGCTCCTTCGATCGTGCGAGTGGGGCAAGGTCACAAGACCGAAGCCGCGCATTGTCAATGAAGTCGACGACGCAAACGACGAGCTGACACGATTGATCCGCTTGAATGCAGTTAAACGTTACGCGATCGTCAACATGGTCGCTTGCGGCTGCAGTCGGTACAATACGTTCCGCGCTGCAATCCGTCGATCCTGTTTGCGGCCGACCCTGACATAAATCACTCCAGAAATTCATATGCACAAAATCATGACCTTGTTGGTCGCAAGCCTTGCGCTGACGTGCTCCGCGTTCTGCACCACGCTGCACGCCGAGAATACCAGCCATATCGGCCGCCATCAAAGCACTCCCGACGATGTTCAGGCCATCAATCAGGTGCTACTCGATTTTCAATCGGCTCTGCTCAACAAGGACGTCAAGCAGCTGTCCTCCTTGATGCTCAATTCAAATATTCTGTTTGCATCCCCATCCGATCAACAAACGATCACTCGCGCCAGGGAACAGGTTGACGTCAACTACGACGGCCTGCCTACCGGCGGTTATTCCAATTTTGCGCGATTCATCGCCGGCTCGAAAAAGCGGGTACAGGAAAAATTCTACAACGTCAAAATCTCGCAAGACGACAATCTGGCATGGGCCAGCTTTGATTTTGAATTTCTGGAAGACGAGAAAATCCAGAACTATGGGCTCGAGAGTTGGCAGCTGATGAAAACAGACGGCCAATGGAAAATTTTCAGCGTGGTGTGGTCGTCGCACGGCTCGCCCCAGTAACAAGTCCCATTCCTGTCCAATTCACGTTCTACCTGAACCTCTCATGCGTATAGAAATGATTTACGGCCTGGTGCTAGTGGCCGCACTGGCGCATGCGCTATGGAATAGCATCGTCAAGGGCAGCCAGGACCATCTGCTGATGTTGGGCGCAATTCGATCGGTTGGTCTCTTAGTCGGCGGCATTGTCGCCTGTTTCGTGCCCCTCCCTGCCGCCGCCAGCCTACCCTTTTTGCTGACGGCTGCCGCGGTTCATTATGTGTACTACGCCTGCATGTTGAATGCGTACCGACTCGGAGATTTGGGCCAGGTGTACCCGATTTCGCGCGGCATGGCGCCGTTGGTCGTCACGATTCTGGGGATCGTGATCGCAGGCGAATATCTGGACGGCTGGAAATTGGCCGCCATTTTCCTGATTTCAACCGGCCTGTTATCGCTTTCCTTTTCACGGGGAAAACCGCCATCCAAGGCAATTGCCTTCGCCATTGCTACCGGCTTGACGATCGCGGGCTATACCTTTCTCAGCGGTCTGGGCATTCGTTTGGCGGGGTCGGCACTGAGCTATATCGCATGGCTGGAAATAGCCGCCGGTGCGGGCGTCGTCATTGCGGCCACGGTCCGACGTCGTTCCACTGCCATCGAATTTGCGCGATCGCATTGGCGGATCGGAATGATAGCCGGCATGTTGTCAGTGGGCGCCTATGGGATTTCCCTGTGGGCCATGACCCGATTGCCGATGGCTCCGGTGGCTGCACTGCGCGAAACAAGCGTGATCTTTGCGTCGCTGATCGGCGTAATCAGCCTGAAAGAAAAATTCAGCCTGCCGCGATTTGCAGCTGCTTGCTCGGTGGCAGTCGGCATCATCGTTCTCACTTCGCCACACGCGGCATAAGCGTTCCGTTTTGGCGATACCCAGATAACGAACCCATGCTGTCCGAGCTTGCATGCAACTCCACGCGCTACCGCGTGGAGCTATGTGCAGGGCAAATGGTCGGCTATAATCGCTGCCCATGATGAAATTGCTCGCAAGAAAACGGCTGCAGATCTGGATCGCGTGTCTTGCGATCCTGTTCAATGCACTCGCGCCTTCTTTGTCGTACGCAATTTCAGCCATGCAGGGTTCATCCCGCGCCTTTGTCGAAGTCTGCAGCGTCGATGGCACCAAGCTGGTGTCGCTGACCGCCGATAAGGTGCCCGATGGCGCTCCGGCGCAGGATTCGGCGCTGCACACGTCTGCGCACTGTCCGTTCTGTATGGTGCACGCCGATACTTGGGCGCCGCCACCGGCCCCTGCCACCGCATTTGCGCTGATCGGCGGCCATGATGCATTTCCATCGCTGTTCTATCGCTCGCCCAAGCCGTTGTTTGCGTGGGCCAGAGCCAATCCGCGCGCCCCTCCCGTCGTTTCCTGATCACCGCTGATTCCGGCGACTGGCGCTGCAGCACTGCGCCCATCGCCGGGCTATTCGATCGCGTCTTCCCGACGCCTGGCCCGCTGCCGACGATCTTTCCGTCCGCAGCCGCAATCACATCACAGGATTCGACATGCAATTTCGTACCACCCCCATCGCAGCTGCCTTGCTGGCAGCCTGCTCGAGCGGCGCATTTGCGCAGGAAATGGCCGATGCGCCGCTCAAGACCCTCGGCACGGTCACGGTCACCAGCGGCCGCCCCAGCTCGCTGCCGACGCAAATCCCGACCACGATCGAGGGCATCAGCGCCGCGCAGATCGCCGACAAGATCAACGCGACCGACAGCGAAGATGCGCTGAAATATTTCCCGAGCCTGAATGTGCGCAAGCGCTTCATCGGCGATTACGACCACGCAGTGCTGGCCAGTCGCGCGTCGGGCACCGGCAATAGCGCACGCTCGCTGGTATATGCGGATGGCATCTTGTTGTCCAACCTGCTCGGCAACGGCGCCAATTACACGCCGCGCTGGGGCTTGGTGTCGCCGGAAGAAATCGCGCGCGTCGACGTGCTGTATGGTCCTTTCTCGGCGGCCTACCCCGGCAATTCGGTCGGTGCGGTGGTCGACTATGTGACACGGATGCCGAAACAATTCGAAGCCCACGCCAAGCTGAGCGGCTTCAGCCAGGCTTATCAGCAATACGGTACCGACACCACTTACACTGGAAAGCAGGCCAGTGCCTCGCTGGGCGACCGGAACGGTGCTTGGGCCTGGTGGCTCGATGTCAGCCGGCTCGACAACAACGGGCAACCGATCGCGTTTGCCAACAAGCTTCTCAGCAGCGGCACCATCGGCAGCGGCGGCACGCCGGTGACCGGTACCATAGCGGACAAAAATCCGGCCAACAAGGACTGGCTGATCCTGGGGTCAACCAATCAGGTTCACACCATCCAGGACCACGCCAAGGCCAAGCTGGCCTATGATTTTTCGCCGGTGATACGGGCCAGTTACACGCTGGGCTGGTGGCGCAACGATGCGGTGCGCAGCGCCGACAGCTATCTGCGCGATCCGTCCGGCAATCCGGTGTATAGCGGCAATATCAATGTCAACGGCCGTCAGTTCACACTGACGCCGGCCCATATCGCGCCCAGCCGCGCTCAGCTGGAACATGTGATGCATGGCCTGTCGATCAAGAGCAATACCAAGGGCGTGTGGGACTGGGAACTTGCGGCTAGCCGGTACGATTACGCCAAGGACCAGCAACGCACGCCTGGCGGCGCCCTGCCGGCGTCCAATCAAGGTGGTGCCGGTTCGATCACCGATTTGAACGGTACCGGTTGGAACACGCTGGCGCTGAAAGCAACCTGGCGCTCGGATGACCAACTCGGCATCCGCAGCGCGCACGTCGTCGATGTTGGTTACCAACGCGACAGTTACCAGTTGCGCACGTTGGTATCGAGCACGCCGGACTGGATCAATGGAACGGCGGCGGCGCGCAGCTCTGCCTTCAACGGCAATACGCAGCTCGGCAGCCTGTATGCACAAGACACTTGGCGCATCGCGCCCGACTGGAAGACCACACTGGGCGGCCGGCTGGAACAATGGCAGGCGTTTGGTGGTGAACTGTCGAATGCCAGCACCACGCGCACCTTCGGCGAGCGCAAGGAAACCAGTTTCTCACCGAAGGCGGCGCTGGCCTATCAGGTCGCCCCGGATTGGGCGCTGAAGGCATCGCTCGGGCGCGCCGTGCGCAATCCCAGCGTCGCCGAGCTGTACCAGGGCGCGTTAGTGGCGAATACGATCGTCAACAACGATCCGAATCTGCGTCCGGAAAAATCCTGGACCAGCGAACTGACCGCCGAGCACAATCTGAATAGCGGCGAAATGCATGGCACGCTGCGCGCCACTTTCTTCCACGAAAACACGCGCGACGCGCTGTACTCGCAAACCAACGTGACGGTGTCGCCGAATGTCACCAACATCCAAAACGTCGATCGGATTCGCACCAGCGGGCTGGAACTGGCGTATCAGGCCAGCGACGTTGGCCTGGCTGGGCTGGATCTGTCGGCGAGCCTGACCTATGCGCATTCGATCATCGCCGCCAATGACAAGTTTCCGGCCAGCGTCGGCCAATGGCAGCCACGCGTGCCGCAGTGGCGCGCCAACCTGGTCGCAACCTATCAGCCGGACTCAACATGGGCGTACACGGTCGGTGCCCGCTACAGCGGCAAGCAATTCGGCACGCTCGACAACAGCGATCCGAATGGTGCCACTTACACCGGTGTCAGCAGCTTCTTTGTGACCGATGTGCGAATACGGTATCGCGTGGCGAAACAATGGACCGCCGCGGTCGGCATCGACAACCTGAACAACGCGACGTATTGGGCCTTCCATCCGTACACGCAGCGCACGCTCGTGGCCGAACTTAAGTTTGACCTGTGAGGCGATCATCATGGCTATGAAGGATCAACAAACCGCGGGCCTGGTCGGCACCGAAGCGACCTCGGCGTCGTCGTCGCTGCCGTCGCTGCCATCAATTACGGCGCAGCGCCGCAGCCTGTTCTGGCGCGTTCATTTCTGGGCCGCGTTGATTGCGTCGCCTTTCGCTTTGCTGGCGGCCCTGACCGGCATGTTGTATGTTTTTACGCCGCAAATCGAAGGCGTGCTATATCACTCGCTCGACCGCGTTGCGCCGGCAGTCACGATGCGCCCGCTCGACCAGCTGGTCGAGGCGTCCTGGATCGGTGCGCCGGATGGCTGGACCGTGCGCTCGGTGGTGCCGCCTTACGCGGCTGGTGACAGCCTCAGGGTCAATTTTGCACCGTTCAGCGCCAGCGCGGCGCGCCGTTCCGAAAGGACGGTGACGGTCTATGTCGATCCAACGACGGCACAGATGCTGGGCAGCCTGGCGGACGCCGACCGATTCGGTTCCTGGGCCAAAAAGCTGCACTCCCGTCTGCAGCAAGGAGATGGCTGGCGCTGGATGATCGAACTCGCCGCCAGCTGGCTGATGGTGATGCTGGTCACCGGCATCGCACTGTGGTGGCCGCGTGCACACCAGAAAGCCTGGCCGCAACCGGGTGCCAGCGGACGGAATAAATGGAAGCAATGGCACGGCTTTATCGGCGTGGTGCTCGGCTTGATGACGGCGACGGTGCTGATTACGGGACTGACCTGGAGCAAATACGCCGGCGATCAGGTGCGGGCGCTGCGCGACCATATCGGCCAGACTCCGCCGCAAGTCCCGCGCTCGCTGCAATCGGCTGCGGTGCCAGGCGCAGCGTCGATCAGCTGGCAATCCGCATGGGATCGCGCACGCGCGCTGGCGCCGGACGTGCGCCTGCAATTGACGGCACCGGCCACCGAACACGGTGTGTGGCGGGTCACTGCGGCCGATACCAGCCAGCCGACCAAGCGTTTCGATCTGATACTCGACGGCTACAACGGTGCAGCGCTGTATTACGCCGACTGGCGCAAGCAAACCGTCTTCGCGCAAGCCACCGCGATCGGCATTCCGTTTCATCGCGGTGAGTTCGGCTGGTGGAATCAGGCTCTGCTACTGCTATTTGCGTTAGGTGTCGTGTTTTCGATCCTCTCCGGCTGGGTCATGGTTTTCAAACGTCGCCGGGCCGACGCGTTACGTCTACCGCCGATGGTGGCGCAGTTGTTGCCGCCCTTGTTGCCGGGTGCCTGGAAGTCGGCCTCGCCGCTGGCATGTGCCACTGCGGCGCTGATGTGCGGCGCGATGCCGCTGCTGGCGGTATCGGCGGTGCTGCTGATCACCGTCGAATGCGGACTGGCGCTGCTACAGAAATCCGACAGCAACGCTGAAATGGCGACTGGCTAAAGGTCGCCGGTGATTTCCTATGATTTTTCGGAGCAGTATCACCGCGCGAATTAACAATACTCCCAATCAGTATATTTATAAATACCAATACTTATATGCGCGATACGACAACTAGTGGCCGGAGTATATGCGGGAAGCAAAACAGGTAAAAATTACAGGCACGCCGCATCAATGGCTCATATTTCATGCATTTTAAACAACTCTGCGCTAGCATAGCTGGCCCGGTCATCAGCACTGCATGAATTCCCCAACCAACAGGAACCCATTGATGCAATATTTCCCTCCATGGACCACGTCTGACCGCCAGCTTCAACTGCCGCGCCGCCACCTACTGGTATTCCTGCTGGCAAGCGCCAGCGGTCTTGCGCCGCTGCCATCGCTGGCGATCAGTTATCCGGCGCCGGTGATGCTGGCCAAGGTCTATCGACCCGGCATCCCGCTCGCGCAATACTGGGTCAGCGAAAAAATGGATGGCGTGCGCGGTTACTGGGATGGGCAGCGGCTGCTGACGCGTCACGGCGAGCCGATTTATGCGCCGGCCTGGTTCACGGCCGGCTGGCCGAAGCTAGCACTGGATGGCGAATTGTGGGCCGGCCGCGAGCAATTTGCCACGGCCGTCTCGACGGTGCGCCAGCAAACGCCGGACGATGCGGCGTGGCGCACCATGCGCTTCATGGTGTTTGATTTGCCCGCGCATGGCGGTACATTCGACCAGCGCATCCCGGCGCTGCAAGAGGTGTTGGCAGATCTGGCGCTGCCGTGGGTCCAGCCCGTCAGGCAATTCAAGGTCGCCAATCAGCAGGCCTTGCAAGCGCAACTCGATGACATCGTCAAGCAAGGTGGTGAAGGCCTGGTGCTGCATCGCGGCGATTCGCTGTATCGCGGCGAGCGCAATGACGATCTGCTCAAATTCAAACCGTATGAAGACGCGGAAGCCAGAGTGGTCGCCCATCTGCCCGGCAATGGGCGATATCAGGGCCAGGTGGGCGCATTGCTGGTAGAGACGGCAGACGGCAAACGCTTCCGGCTCGGCAGTGGCTTGAATGACCAGCAACGGCAACAAGCACCCGCAGTGGGAACCTGGGTCACCTATCGTTTTCGCGGCGTCAATCCGAGCGGACTGCCGCGCTTCGCGACCTTCATGCGGATCCGGGAAGACATGCCGCCAGCCCGCTAGCGTCAATGGTCGGATGCATTCTCACAGAATCAGAATCGCCCGAGAATCGTTGACGTTGGTGCGCGTCGGCCCGCTCACCACCAGATCGCCGAGTGCCGCGAAGAATCCGTAGCCGCCGTTGTCGCGCAGCGCGCATCGGCGCAGGCCGAGTACCGCCGCACGCGACATTGAATCATCCAGAGAGCGCGCCGGCATTGTCTTCCGAACCATCGATACCGTCGGTGTCACGTGGCGACGCCACGCTGACCGCACGGAAAATGGCACTGATCATCGCTTCACGTGCGCTATCTCAACGGCGAATCGTTAGGTGTCGACTATGCTGCTTATCAAAACAAAAGGAGGGGCAACGTGGAAACAAGCACAGTGCTGCAAACCAGCACGGGTTTATTGGCGATATCGGCGGTCGGCGGTTTGATCATGGCGCTAATTCGTTTCAGCGGCAAACCGCGCCCGCCTTCATGGCTGGCAATGCTGCACGGTTTTTTGTCGGCAGCCGCGCTGACATTGCTGATTTACGCTGCCGTCACAATCGGTTTGCCGCAGTTGGCGCAAGCCGCCCTCATCCTGTTTCTGCTAGCCGCGTCCGGCGGGGTACTGCTCAACCTGAACTACCACCTGAAAATGGTGCCGCTCCCCAAATGGATGGTACTTGCCCATGCCGGGATCGCAATCATCGGTTTTCTATTGTTACTGGCGGCGACATGGTCCGCGTCGCATAGCTAGACTGCCCTTCCTTCTTGGAGTCGCCATGAAAAGGATGATTGCCACCTATATTGCCGCGTTGTTGACGCTCTGCGGCGTGCAGGCTTGCAGTGCTTCCCCGCCGCTGCCGATCGAATCGGGAATGGGGCCGAAGCCGACGTTGCCCGAGCCAGATCATAATCTGATACCCACAGTCAATGTTGCGCCGGCCAAGGGCTGGCATACGGGTGAAAAGCCGGTCGCCGCGCGTGGACTTTCGGTGGATTTCTACGCGAAAGACCTTGATCATCCGCGCTGGATTTATGTGCTGCCCAATGGCGATGTACTGGTCGCTGAAACTAATGCGCCGCCCAAACCGGAAGATGCGAAAGGCATCAAGGGCACGCTCATGAAACATTTCATGAAGCGCGCAGGCGCCGGCGTAGGCAGCGCAAATCGCATCACCCTGCTGCGCGGCATCGACGAGCATGGTGTAGCACGGTTACGCACGGTATTCCTGGAAGGTTTGAATTCGCCATTTGGTATGGCTTTGGTTGGCAGCGATCTTTACATCGCCAATACCGATGGCGTGATGCGCTTTCCGTATCGTGAAGGCCAAACCAAAATATCCGAACCGGGCGTTAAGTTGCTCGATCTTCCGGCTGGGCCAATCAATCATCATTGGACCAAGAACCTGATTGCAAGCCACGATGGCAAGAAGCTGTATGTCACGGTCGGTTCAAACAGCAACGTGGCCGAGAACGGCATGGATAAAGAAATCAACCGTGCCGCAATCCTGGAAGTGGATCGTTCGAGCGGGCAGTCCCGCATTTTTGCCTCAGGCTTGCGCAATCCAAACGGTCTGGCCTGGCAGCCGCAGACCGGTGCATTGTGGACCACCGTCAACGAGCGCGATGAGCTCGGCAATGACTTGGTTCCCGACTATATGACCGCGGTAAAGGATGGTGCCTTCTATGGATGGCCCTACAGCTATTTCGGGCAGCATGTCGACACCCGGGTAAATCCACCACGGCCGGATTTGGTGGCTTCGGCCATCGCCCCAGACTATGCGCTAGGATCGCATACCGCAGCACTCGGTCTGGCATTCTATGAGGGCAAACTACTGCCAACACAATACACAGGTGGCGCCTTTATCGGTCAACACGGCTCATGGAATCGAAAACCGCGCAGTGGATACAAAGTGATTTTCGTGCCGTTCTCCAACGGCCAACCCTCCGGGCTGCCGCAAGACATTCTGACGGGATTTCTCAATACTGATGGCGAGGCCTTGGGACGTCCGGTCGGCGTTGCATTCGACCGGTCAGGGGCGCTGTTAGTGGTGGATGATGTCGGCAATGTGGTCTGGCGCGTGACGCCGACCCCAAGCAAATAAGGCCACGCTACAAAGCCGGTCCGCGCGACGCCAGGCTCCAGCCATTTTGTACGCGATCGCCGCTTAATGATGCTTCGATTTTTTGGGATCTTGTTCTGGTGTCAGTTGATGATCCTCTTTTGCCGGCACCACATCCGGCGCCTTTTCAATCCTTGAAAATCCGGAACTGATGGAAATAGGATCACTCGCAGGAAAACTAAATTCGAGTGCGTCGTCAAGAAGGCATTCCGCTATTTTTTCGCCTTCATCGAGTCGGGCCGCCTCTGGCAATTCGGCCACCGGATCGCTGGCGGGAAAAGTGTGTTTGAGTGCGGAGTCCAACAACTTTTCTTCATGCGGGACTGCAGTATGTTTAACCGCAGGATGAACACTAGTCTCTCGTTGACGCGCATGTTTATCTTGGGTCATTCAGAATCTCCTATCGGATCGCTGTGAGAACAACATCCCCAGATTGAGTGCGGGGGAAGCATTGCAGAATCATTGCATTTCATGAACGGACATTGAACTGAGACAAATTTTTGATAGGGCAAGTTCAATAAACTTCCATTTTTTCGCTTTTCCGCAAAAACATCCCGAAAACGTCGGCCGTAGGCAAACTATCTCCTGGCATCCAGCTTGCTGTATCAACGGAGGGAAATTTCTTCCCGAGCACGCGCCAATTCGGGCATTGCCCTGGTTTGCAACAGCGCAGTGAATTTGTCTGCCGGCACCGGAATACTGAAATAATAACCTTGCAACTCATCGCAGGCATGCTCGGCCAGAAAGTCGGCCTGCTCCTTGGTCTCCACACCCTCTGCAATAACCGTCAGATTTAAGCTTCTACCCATCGCGATGATCGCCTTTGTGAGGGTCTTGTCGCCCATATTGTTAGGAATGTCCTGGATGAACGAGCGATCAATTTTTATTGTGTTCAGGGGGAAGCGTTTCAGAGTGGATAGCGAAGAATAGCCTGTACCAAAATCGTCGATGGCGAGACGGATGTTTTTATTCTTCAGTGCGGTCAGTACCTGTATTGCCTTTTCAATATTTTGCATCAGCATGCTCTCGGTAATTTCCAGTTCAAGCAGGGCCGGCTCCATGCCTGTTTGCTCAAGTATCGAAGTGATGTCTTCCAACAGTGCCGCATCCGAAAACTGGCGCGCCGACAGATTGACGGCCATCGTCAGAGCCGGGATGCCCATAGTCTGCCAAACAACATTTTGCATGCAGGCGGTTCTCAGCACCCATTTGCCGATCTCAACAATCAACCCGGTTTCTTCCGCTAGAGGGATGAACTGCATTGGCGCCACCATACCGAGATCCGGATGGTTCCAGCGCAGCAATGCCTCCATGCCCGTAACCGAATCCGAACGAGAATCGACCTTTGCCTGGTAATGGAGTTCAAACTCACCGCGTTCCAGTGCATGCCGCAGGCTCGACTCCAACGCCAGCTGCTGCAGTGAGTTCGTGTTCAGCGCCTCGGAAAATAGAATGAAATTATTTTTTCCTTCTTTCTTCGCCTGGTACATCGCGATATCGGCATTCTTTAACAGTGACTGCGCGTCCTGGCCAGCAGCGGGAAAGGTGGCGATACCGATACTCGCCGTGACGCGGAATTCGTGGCCAACTAGCATAAAGGATTTGCCGATGGCGCCAAGAATTTTGCGCGCGACCACGTCCAAACGTCCGATTTCGTCGAGTTCGGACACCAGGACTACGAATTCGTCGCCGCCAAAACGTGCTACCGCGTCACTTTCGCGCAAACAGGATTTGATTCTTGTTCCTATTTCCTGCAGTAACTCATCGCCGGCTTCATGACCAAGCGTGTCATTAATATATTTGAAACGGTCAAGATCGATGAAAAACAAGGCGATCTCTTTGTCGTAGCGGCGTGCATTGACAAGGCTATGGTCTAATAGTTTGCCGAACAAAATGCGGTTCGGCAGCGAAGTAAGGCTATCGTAATACGCAAGCGTTTCATTTTTCTCCGCACTGATCTGATGTTCGTGTACTTCCTGTTTCAACAAGGCGTTGCTTTGTTCAAGCTCATGCGCGTGCTCGCTCTGTCTGGCATGGCTGAGCGCAAGGGCTTCGGCCATTTTGTTGACGGCGTTGCCGAGGGAGCCGATTTCATCTGCTGCTTGCACCGGTACACGAGTGCTGTAATTTCCCGCTGCGATGATGCTCACCATGCGCTCCAGTTCGCGCAGGCGCCGGGTAATTCTGCGGGCTACCTGCGTTCCGAAAATTGTGGAGAACAATACCAATGCAATCCCTGTCACGATCACAAAATATAGGCCTGCTTTCGCAGCGTCGAGCAACTCGTCATAAATCTGCGTGTATTCGAGAATCACGGCGCCGACGATTGGGCTTTCCAGTTTCGACTGGTCTTTTCTCAGTGCAACAACGATCTGCTTTGCTCCCTCTGCATGGAGCGCGTTTAACTCAACAAAGGTCCTGACCTTGCCATCGATGATTGTTTTTCCGACTTCGTTATCGGGATCGTGCTGGAATATCTGGTTTACCTCTTTAACGTCTGCATCGGCGACACCCCTTTTGTGAATGTCCACAATGCCAATGTCGCGCTTGTATAGGTTGTGCATGCCATTAATGTAATCCTGCAGGAACTTGGGCTTGTTTAGCACATCATCCATACCGGTGTTGGCCACTGAAGTTGCCAGATGTTCCGCCTCCAGTAGTGCAGCTCGCTCTATTGTTTCGAACTGTTTCTTTATCGCTGAGAGCGCTACTAGCGCGATCAGCAGCGATACAATCACGAAAGCGGCAGTAAGCTTTTGGCGAATGCTGATTGCGAGATTGAGTTTACTCATTGTCGATTCCCCCTACGATTCTTCCTCATTGTGGTTCAGAATAGCCCCATTAATTGCATATCAGCAATGCTGGTTGTGCTACTCCTAGCATTTCTTGTTGTGGTTGTTTTAATTCAAGGTTTTCTTGAGGACTCGCCGCCAGGGATAATCGGCTGGTTAAAACGTACTTGAAAGGGTTGAACCGGGAGACCCCGACGACTTATCTGGAGTTGGAGTCGCCGACCTCGCGTCAAGAGGCGACCGGTTCGGCAGACACAGCAAAGAGTTGAAGCGGGCGTCGGTTCCAGGCTGGTTCCTGCCCTTCTTGTGCACTTTGGTTTCGACGCGTTCCGGGACCACGGTAACCCCAGGCGGCTTCTTTTTTCGCATGTCCCATTGATTTCTCCAAGTATCCATCCACGCAGTGGCAACTCGTACGAACAGACACATAAAAACGGCAGGAATTACAGGGGTGCTGTAATAAATGCCGATTGGTCTACCCTATGAGCAAAAAAATAGCGCGGGCTCCGGCCCGCGCCTTGATCAGATAAATCTAACTGCGCTTTTGCTGCTTGTCAGAGCTTTTGTGCTCCTGCTTTTTATGTGCATCCTGGCCGCTCTTTGTGTCTTGCCGTTTATGTTCATCCGATTTCGTACCTGCCGTTTGGGTATTTTGCTGATCTTTATGCTGCTTTTCGGTGGGTGCATTCATGGCAACGCTCCTAATAATGGAATGAAGTGAGACTTTACCGACGGCAAAGCCACGAGAACACTGCAATAAACAGCGTCGGCGACAATCAATGCAACGTCCATGCCATCACACCGGGTGCGCGGTGACGAACCGCCGCCCCCTTATCGCGAGCTGAAGACGCGACTCAACAAATATCCTATGCCTGCCGCAATCCCGAGCGAGGTAACCGGGTTTTCGCGCACATAGACGCGAGCTTCTTCCATCAATCGAGCCTGCACCTCTTTCAACTGGTCGCCTTTGGAGCCGAGCGTTCCCGCTGCGACGGCCAACTTATCGACGGCCTGATGTGCTCCGGATGCGATCCGATCCACTGCAGGACGGGCCGCACCCGACACTTTGTCAATGGTGTTGTGCGCTCCGGCACTTACCTGGTCCAGACTGCTCGCCATATTGCCTTGGTTGGGTTTTGCGCTAGGAGTGAGTTTTTCAAACGGTTCCATGATTTCTCCAGAAAAGATTGTTTTGATTTTCACAACAGATCTCGATTTCCCGAGATATCCGGGTAGACAAATGCCCGCCCACTATCTACAGCCGACAGTTACGCTTAAACGCTACAACGGTGGAGATTCGCCGGAATTAGTATCTATTCCGTAATAGGTATCGATACTTCTTGCCCAATTCTTATCGGCCATATCGGGCCAATGGTCCTTGTCAAAACCTGGTGCATCTTTCAGACGGTCCTTGTCGACATTCAAAATAAAACGTTCATGCTGTGTGTCGAGCTTCAAGGCGCCCCATGGCACGGCGAATAATTTTTCTCCCATTCCAAGAAAGCCGCCGAAGGAAAGGACGGCATAGTTGACCCTACCCGTGCGCGTGTCCATCATTATTTCCTTGATATCGCCCAGGTCCTCTTCCTTTTCGTTGTATACATCGTTTCCGATCAGAGTATCTGCGCCCATTACGCTCGGGCCAGGGCCTCCACTCCGATTGCTTTTGTACATGCCGTAAGTATCACGATCCAAGTAGCTCATTTTTCAACTCCTTTCGAACAGCCGGGTTGGGTTACGTTCTGCATCTTCGACAGCCAGACATAACATACAAGTCATACAAGTTCGACTCCGTAAAATCGGGAAGATTTCCGCAGCAGCTTCGCCAAACACGCGAACGCATCATGATCAACAGCATTTTTTGTGCCACCAAAAACGAGCTCGGCGCCCCGGCGCTGTAAGGGATGTGATTGAAAACCAACGGTACGGGAACTGGTAGTTTCGTACCGCCCACATTGCGTTTTCCTGACCAGACAAAGATATCCCGCAAACCGCTCGGGTAGAAAATGGGCTAGAGCGGCGCTTGTTGCGGCTTCTCAGGAACGCCCGAATAATTTCGGGGCTGTCCAAAATCGTCTCATTTTCTGTGGAACGATGTCTGCGATGACAGCTCGCTGGCGAGCGGCAATGTGAGGGAAAATGTCACTCCTTTATCTGACTGATCGTCGACGGTCAGGTCACCCCCGTGAGAGCGCAATATTTGGCGAACCATATACAGGCCGACCCCATGATGGCTCATATTAATGGGGAGATAAGTACTGTCCAATTCATCCAGCAATTCACCGAATCTGGCCTCCTCGCCGTCAGCCTTCAGCAAAATGCAGGTATTGGGGCCGTTGATCGTCTGTTGTATGTGCAAATTCCCGTGCTCAGACATCTCCGACAGGGCCATGACCGCCAAGTCCAGGACGCTTTGCTTTATCCGATCACGATTTCCATATACGAAGGTCTGATGTTCAAGCGGCTGCAATGTCAGATTGACGCGCTGCTTTAGCGTCTTCGGACGCAACAATGACTCGGTTTCGCGCAACAATTCTCTCAAGTCAAATTTCTGCAAATCAGTCGTCGGCGCCTTATTGAGATCGAGAACGAACTGTAATGTGTGATTTAACCGCCCCAACTCTTCATGCAATACCGCGCTGTGCTTCTTGAGTGCATCATGAATACCGGCTCCCGCGTCCTCCACGATGTCATCGAGAAGCGAAAGTGTAATTTTCATGACGTTCATCGGTCCCCGCATGTCGTGGATCAGCGCGGAATACAGATAGTCTTGCACACGCGTCTTGCTTGCAACGAGAAACGCAGCTTCAATATTATTGTCGGACGTTCGGTCGCTTAACAGAATGAGGTAGCCACTGCATTTATTCTTCCCTACCGGAAAAACATCCAGTTCAAATAGCAGAGTTTTGGCTGCGCGGCGAAGCTCAACTTTTAACTTGCGAAACTTTATGAGCTGGCTCTTGCCGACATGTCCGAACTGAGGACGAATGCATTGAACCCAGATATCCTTCAGTTCCGCTTCATCGGTACAGTCGAGGAATCGATACGCCAAGGGGCTGGCGAATTCAATATCAGCGGCAGTGTTCAATATCACCACGGCGACATTCATCGTGCGAGCTAAAGCATCCAAATGCTCGAATTCACATGCAGATTTCATGTTGGGCTAGCGTGATTGCAAATTTGGTCAATATCGGTCCCCGTCATTGTTGGCAAGCTCCGTCCAAATCGCGCAACAGTAGTGACATTAACGCGCAGATAAAAAATGGGATGACCGTGTACGCTACCACGCATCACAATCGAATTACAGGCGGCAAGCCCTACTTCGGTGGGCGAGGCACCTTATTATTGTTTATCGAGTTGGGTGGCTTCGAAAGCATTCAAAGCATGCTCACTTCGCGCTTCAAGTCGCCCCTCCTTCCCGTAAACTTCCACCACCGTATGCTGTTTAATCTGCGCCACCGCAATGGCATACTCCACCGCATCATCTCTTTCATCAAAATCGGCGATCGGCACCACACTGCTGGAATTTGTGACATTCCAACGTGCGGCCATCGGGCGAACTCTTAAAACCGTAGTCCGATCATTTGGTTTCATGGGTGATTTCCATTAGCCGCATCTCGTCTTGCTGTATCGACGGCCAAATACCTGTTACAAGCGCCCCATTACCAGCATCACGATCACAACAATTAAAATGATCCCCAAAATGCCGCTTGGCCCATAACCCCATCCGCTACTATGCGGCCATGTCGGTATTGCGCCGATCAGAAGCAAGACCAGCACAATTAACAAGATAGTTCCTATGCTCATTTTATTTCTCCTTGTCCGACTACCTTCCGGTCCACAATAATGCCGACCAACTACCCTCCAACAACGATGAATCGATTTTCGCGATGCATCAAATCTAACCGTGCTTGAACTATCTCAAGATCAATTGCAATGATCGATGCAATTATTTGAGTTCCGTCGACGTCGCCCGATTCGCATGCAGTTACGTTAGTACGAGTTGCCCCTAACCATGGAGCATCTTTCATGCCACATTTTTTATCCCGCGATGAAGTAATTTTCGCAAATCCAGGAACTATCTACTCTACGAGCACCAGAAAATGCTCACTGGCTTGTGTAAGGACTACAACAGAACCGGCAATCCTTACCGCATCTCCGACACTTCCTATCTAACACTGCGTTTCCGAACCAGGGCGTGATGCAAAACAGACGTATAACCGATAGTGAAGCACAACGACGCGCAAATCCCTTTCAGGAAATGTCCGCAGTGCGAATTCGAGCGCCATTCGACTTGGGCCGCGAGGGCATTCTTATGCTGGATGCCGACAGCGGGGTGATCGTCGAGGCCAATCCAGCTATGAGTGAGTTGACGGGATACACCAACGCTGAATTGCTTGGGAGACAGCTTTGGGAACTCGACATGTCTCGAGAATCGGAATCAAATCCTGTCACGCTCCAGGCATTGCGAGCCGCAAATGGCGTGCTCTGCAAACAGTTGTTGCAACTCGGAAAGAGGGGCAGGCGATGCGAAATTGAAGTCAGTTACACCTTCGCGCTATTACATGACAGGCCCGTGATTCGGTGCAAGATAGTTGAAATTGCCCATCGCGAACACGCGGAGCGGACGCGGCATGACAGCGAAAATTTGTATCGTTCACTGATCAATATTTCGCCGCAAGGGGTGTGGCTGTCCAATCCGGATGGAATCCTTCAGCTCATTAATCAATATTGGACCGAGTACAGCGGGCTGATATTGCAATCCGACAAGGACGAAGCGTGGATCAATCAGGTCCATCCCGCCGATCGCGAACGGGTGTGGGCAGATTGGCAAAACAACGTGGCAGCAGGCACCACCTTGGAGAAGGAATTAAGGCTGAGGCGCGCCACAGACGACGAATATCGTTGGCACCTGATGCGAACGGCGCCAGTCCGCGAGGTCAGGGGACGGGCCGGGCAATGGCTTGTGGTCGTGATTGACATCCACGAACGGAAATGTGCCGAGGAAACCAAGGCCCTACTCGGAAACATCATCGAATCGTCGGACGACGCTGTTATCAGTAAATCGCTGGCCGGCGTAATTACGAGCTGGAACGCCGGCGCAGAGCGGCTCTTCGGCTACACGGCGAAGGAGGCAATCGGCAAGCCGATCGCCATGTTGCTGCCGGAAGAGCGGCAGAAAGAAGAACTGGCGCTGTTCCAACGAATACGACGTGGCGAACGCATCAATCATATTGAAACCGTGGGAGTGACGAAGGGGCGCACGTTACTCAATATGTCGGTCGCGATATCCCCCTTGCGCAACGACCATGGCGAGGTCATTGGCGCCTCAATTGTAGCGCGGGACATCACAGAACGCAGACGATCGGCCGATGCGCTACGGATAAGCGAACAACGATTTGCAGCGATGTTCAGACAGGCCACAGCTGGTGTCGCGCAAACCGATCTGAACGAAAAATTTATCCTCGTTAATCAGCGATTTAGCGATATGGTTGGCCGAACAGCCGATGAATTACTGACGCTTCGCATGCGCGACATTACCCATCCGGAAGATCTACAGCATAACAATGGGCTATTCAGACTGCTGATTAACGAAGGCGAAGACTTTGTCACCGAAAAACGTTACATGCGACCCGACGGCACGTCGGTATGGGTGATCAATACAGTCTCGCTGGTGCGCGATACTGACAACAGACCGGTGTATACCGCGGTGATCGTGTTTGATGTGACTAGTCGAAAACTGGCGGAACAGGAGCGTGCCGAACTGCTGGCGCGAGAGCAGGCCTTACGCGCGCAAGCCGACGCAGCTAATCGTGCCAAGGACGACTTCCTGACGACGTTATCGCATGAATTGAGAACACCATTGAATGCCATTCTCGGCTGGGTTCAAACCCTTGAAATTGGCACGCATGACGATGAGACCCTAAATCGCGCCTTGCATGCCATCGAGCAAAGCGCTCAGGCACAGACAAAATTGGTCGAGGATTTACTCAATGCGTCATATATCGTTTCCGGGCGATTGCGATTGGATATGCAATCCCTGAGTCTCGTGACAGTGATCGATGCCGCAGTCGAATCTTTGCGCCCCGCCATTGCAGCCAAGCAGATCGACTTCACGATGTGTTTGAACTCCGATGCCGACAGTATTATTGGCGACGCCGCCCGCATACAGCAGATCGTATGGAATCTGGTGTCGAATGCCGTCAAATTTACGCCACGCAAAGGCGAAATCAGTTTCAATCTGACCAGCAGTGAATCGCATGTCAATCTCATTATCGAGGACAACGGCGAAGGCATCGGCGCGGATCTCTTGCCGTTCGTATTTGATCGCTTCAGGCAGGCCGATTCCAGCAGCAAGCGCATGCACGCCGGTCTTGGATTGGGGCTGGCGATCGTCCGTCACCTGGTCGAATTGCACGGCGGCCTGGTGAAAGCGGAAAGCGACGGAGAGGGAAAAGGCGCTCGCTTTACCGTGCAACTTCCAATCCATAAACAAATTCTACCTAAACTGTTTCATCATCGGCCCGCGGCAATCCACATTCCGATAGATACAGTAAAACTCAAAACCAGATTGGACAATGTGAAAATTGTGTCGGTCGACGACGATGACAGAAGTCGCGAAATGCTGCACACTGCCTTACAAAGGGCCGGTGCCAGCGTCATATCGGTATCCTGTGCCGGTGACGCCGTCGCGGAGCTAGGTCGGGTCTGGCCGGATATTCTCTTGTCCGATCTCGGCCTACCAGCAGAAGACGGCTATGAATTGATGAAGAAAATCAGGTCATTGCCGTCGTCGGGACGCAAACCACTTCCCGCTATTGCCTTGAGCGGTTACGCGGACAAGGCGTCCCAGCTAGCAGCAGAATACGTCGGATATCAATGGTTTATTGCGAAACCGGTGAATCTCGGAGAACTAATTGAAGTGATACGAAGGTTGACTGCGATTTCCGAATCCGAATGATTCCTTGGGCATCTTTTTTCTGACGTATGCGGACTCGGAGCCTTGCCATGCGGATTCAGGTTAACGTGCGGCGATTTCCGATAAAAATTCAGCACAGCCAAAATTGACCGATCCATGCTGGAACGGCATTTCGGTCTGCGCTGATATGTAGTGATCGCGATCTGATCTGACAGCAATCTGACAGTTACCCGGTTTGACGCGCGCGACCGCCAGATTTAATTCAGTTGTTCAATGTGGTGGTGGCCGCTTGACACCCGACGCTTCGTCTATCCGCGACTCCCAATCCTTCAACTGTTTCTCCGCTTCATCCTTGCCAATTCCATATGACTCCTGGATTTTTCCGGCCAATTGATCACGCTGCCCGGCAATCTCGTCGACCTGATCGTCAGTCAGCTTGTTCCATTGCTGTTTGACTTTGCCCTTTAACTGTTTCCAGTTGCCCTCAATCCGATCCCAGTTCATGACGTACTCCTTTCGAATGGCCCTCTGATATTGCCCCTTTGCGTCTTGGGGTCACGCAATTTGTATGCCAACGCGTTCACTTGGCAGATCCGCCTCGCGGCCGCCAGATGGTGCAAGCCGATTTAGACGCATCATTTCGCTTTCTGCGCTTCACTTTGGACTTTTTCGCCGCCGCGCTCAATGTCCTTGCCCGCGCCCTGGATCGTGTTACAGCCGCTGATGAATCCTGCCAATATGAACATTGCTGTTAAGATTTTGAACATGATTTTCTCCGTTGGTGTTGTTGACCGCGTGTCAGGTTAATGTGCAGAGTTCGGTTCCCATTTACCTGTTTCACTGTCCTTGTGATAGCTTCGTTTTACTGCCGCCCATGCTACTTTATGGGCGGTTTCCTCCCTGGATTCATCGTCACGGCGCTGCTCCTTGCCGGCATATTCGTGCCAAGCGCTATTGAAAGATTTTTGATAAATTTCCTGCGCATGCAGCGGCAGATTGTCGCGGACGCTTTGCGGAAGATCTTGCGGGTGTTTATACGGCATGAATGTTCCTGATATCACTCAGCCCGACGATTTGACGGTCAATTGATTGTCAACCGATTTTACGCCGCTCACTGATTGCGCAACCTGTTTAGCCCGGTCGATGCTCTGCTGAGAATCGATCGCCCCGCTCAATGTAACCACGCCGTCTGCCGTTTTGACATTGATCTGCATCGACTTCAGGCCAGGCTCGGCGATGATGGCAGTCTTGACCTTTGCTGTGATTGCGGCATCACTGACGGCAGAGCCGCCCTTGGCGCCTCCCTGATCGGTCGTTCCCATTGTGCTGCCGGTGGGACTGGCAGCACCAGATGTTGCCGTTGCATCGCCCGATGTCGTCCCGGTCGTGGTGGTTCCGGCATTTGTGCCTGTTGCAGTTGAAGCGGCCGTACCCGCGCTGCCGGTGGCTCCAGTTGCAGTGCTGGTCCCGGCAGTGCCGGTAGTATCGCCGGTAGTGGGCGCAGCACTTGGCGTCTGATCGGTGCGCCCCATCGTATCCGCGGTTTTATTTTTATCGCAGCCGTAATTTGCGGCCGCAGCAATACTCATGATCACAATCCAAGTGAAGGTTCGCAAATGCTTCATTTCAGTTCTCCTTGATTCATTAGAATTTATAGGCCAGATTATCTGGAGATCAAGGCTCGAATCGACCTTCCTTCCAGCCGGCCCGCAATTGCCATGCCACTAGCATGCAATGGACTTACACATCCTATGATTGCGTTTTGCACTAAAAGAAGTGGCGAAAATCTATCGGTAAAAAATGCTATCCGTTTGTAAGAGTTGTCGTGTCATTGCATCTTTCAGGAATTATTGTGAAGTAGTCTTACAGACTAAGCGATAACCGGTAACGCGCGGACGATTATTCGGAACAATGCGTGTCAAACCTGCATCGGTGTCGATGTTTCGCTCCAGGCACCTGCAAGCATCAGGCGCTCATATTCCGCGATCACTTGGGCGCCAAGCAATAAGATGATTGCCGCGAATTCAAAAGTCAGTAGTGCCACTATGGTGCTGGCAAGAGAGCCATAAACGACATTGACCAGCGACAGTGTCGTGAAATACCATACCAGAATTCGACGCGTGATCTCCCAAAGTAGCGCGGCGACGCTCCCTCCGATAAGGGCATGACGCAAACGCAAATGTCCGACCGGCATGACCATGTAGATGGCCGTAAGCATTAATATTTCCCCCCCGAGCCCGAGCAGATATAGAAGGACGATTGAAAGCCGATCGAGCGAGAGCTCCCGGCCGAAAATATTGATCTGCTCAGCACCCAATGTCTGAAGCAGACTGGAGATGATGGCGGTCACCAATAAGCCGACACCAAGAAATAAGATGAACAAATATGGCAATAGTGCGGAAACAAGAAAGTGGCGACGACGAACCCCGGCCCTATGGGTAAAGATCACCGACATCGCATTTTCTAAAATGGAAAACGTCATCGATCCAAAAAACAAAAGCGCCACCGTCAAAACTGACCCGACTACTTGTCTATGAGCTAATAAACTGCGGGCCTGCTCAACGATGAGTGAAGTTTGGTTGGGAAGAAGCAGAGTCAGATATTTATTAAGCGTCGACAACAGTGACGCCTCGTCAAGCAAACTCGACAAAGTTAGTAACAAGAAAGTAAAAAGCGGTACGACAGACAACAGTGTGTAGTAGGCCACCGCACCGGCCAGCAGAAACCCTTGATTGGCCCGGAAGCTTCTCATTACTTGTAAAGCAAAGCGAAGCGGATCGCTGGCGATCATCCGCGCGGTGAGGCGGGCATTCCGTTTTCCCAATGGTCCCATTTTTGGCCTCATGAGATTGGCGGTCGCGGTCACCGTCGACTTAGCTTTTCTAAAACACCAGCTTTCCAAGCATTACGCCGAAGACCAGGACAATCAGGAAAATCGCAATTGCGATGTAGAACAATATTTTCGCGATACCTTTGGCTCCAGCCGCTATGTTGGAGAAGCCGAAAACGCCGGCAATCAGCGATATGACAAAAAAAATGAGGGCCAATTTCAACATGTCGGCTCCTTGTATCGATGTTTTAACTGTCCCTAATACGTGTCGATCTGCTCGACCTGAGCCTGCTAACGTCAGACTACGACAGCACATCCATCCGGTGCAAGGATGCGTGTCGACCGCGATGCCATTGCGGTCATTGGCCATGCGGTTGCTATCCTAACCATGCGTCGCGACAGACCAATGACTGGATGCCGGATATCTACGAAAAATGGGTGTCCGTCCATGCCATCGTTATTTTCACGCCGGTCTATTGATAGCCGGCACCGAGCGCATTGAAACTCATGATTGACCGGCTAGTGTGCGCTGACGGTGACAATCCCGACCCAATCAGCACTCAGGGAAAAGACGCACAACTGGCGAAAGTTGCGCGAACCTCCCCCCAAAATAATGACGCAACCAGCGTCGCAGTGAGCAGCGATCGATTCATACCATGCCGAAAATCATCAAGAGTAAAAGAACGGATACGGGAACGCCAAATAACCAAAACAAAACCATGCGAGTCATTTTAAATTCCTTTCCTGAAATCATCTTCGCATCGTTATGGTCGGTGCGCAGAATATATGTTTGTAATATTTACAAATGTTTCGGCAAATTTTTCCTCTAACAATAGCCAATATCCAATATCACTGCAATGCCCGCAATAACGTAAGCGCATGGGCACGCAACATTAATCTCAGGCATGCTCCTCGAATGTAGGCTTTGGTCTCGGCGGCTCTGTTACCGGTGCCACGGGAGGATGTGGCTCTTCGGTTGGCTGTTTAGGTTTCGATGGATCGCCAACCGGTACATCTTCGTCGGGTGTCGGTACCGGGTGATGTGCTGAATATGTCACATGGTCTCCTTATGCAGCTCCGCCACCACCCACTTTATTTTCCGTTGGCACGCAGAACCTCTCGACGCTCAAAAATTAATCTCTATGGAACACCCACGCGATGTTGGTATGGCACGGCGTCCAGCCGTTATTGGCTATAGTCGGCTTGGGCCTTTGGTAACGCGACCGTCTTTTGCGTCACCTGACAACGCATCGCATTCCTATTTAGCCGCCTCCGCCTTGTCTTCCGTCTTCTCGCATCTGGCCTTCGCAGACTTCTTCTCTTCCCGCGAAGAACGTCAGCGAAGGAAGAAACGCTTAAAGTCTTCTGTACGGCAACTCATGTCGCGTCACAATCCTGCTTTTTGTGCAGTTTATAGGCAATTTGCATGCCACACTTGGTCATCCCGACACGCCTGATCGTCATTTCCATTGCCGTCAATATGCAAGGAAATATCTGGTGGAGGAAGATTGCTGCCGGATCGTGAATTGCGATCTGCGATTGAGGCACGTCTGACACTGGGCAAATTCATGGTCTGACGTTATCCGAGTACTACTTCGACTCGATGTCGCTTTCCATCATCGACAAGAGTGATAGCGGACTGGCCTTGCGGCAATACCTGCCTGTCCAGTGTCAGACTCGCGACTCCCCGCATTACACCGTTCGGGTTTGCGACATGGATCTCATAAGTCGCACTACCATGTCGATAGTTGACCTTATAGTTGCGCCAATGCCGTGGAATACATGGATCAATCTTTAGGTTTCCGGCCTGTATCCGGATCCCCAGGAGCCACTCGGTCTGAGCCCGGTATAACCATCCGGCAGCGCCGGTATACCAAGTCCATCCCCCGCGGCGGACATGTGGCGACTCCGCATAAATGTCTGCCGCAATCACATATGGTTCCACCTTGTAGGCGTGCGCGCCGGCGCGGGTACATGAATGATTTACCGGATTGAGTATATCGAAAAGCTCCCCCGCCTTATCGCCGTCCCCGAGCGAGCAGTAGGCTATCGCGCACCAGATGGCCGCATGCGTATACTGACCGCCGTTCTCACGTACACCAGGCAGATATCCTTTGATATACCCTGGCTCCAATGGCGTCTTGTCGAATGGCGGCGTGAACAATAAGATCAGATCGTCGCCTGTCCTGACCAGGTATTCGTAAACCGATTGCATGGCGCGACGGGCCCTGTCCGGATTGCCGACCGCAGTAATGGCACTCCAGCTCTGCGCCAAAGAATCAATACGGCATTCCGCGGCGGATGAGGTTCCCAGAGGTGTGCCATCGTCGAAAAACGCGCGCAAATACCAACTGCCGTCCCAAGCATTGCGCTCCAGTGCCTGATGCAACTCTTCCGCATGCCGCAACCACCGCGTGCGGCGATCTTGATCATCAAATTGCGCGCAGTAGGGAGCAAATTCCGTTATGGCCGCGTGCAGAAACCAGCCAAGCCAGACGCTCTCACCGCGACCTTCGTGTCCGACCAGGTTCATCCCGTCGTTCCAATCGCCATTTCCCATGAGCGGCAAACCATGTGCACCGGTTGTGAGGCTGCAATCGATTGCCCGCGCGCAGTGCTCATACAACGTGCCCTGATAATCGGCGTCCTTCGGCTCAAAATAAGAATCCTCTTGTCCCTCCGCCAGTATCGGGCCATCGAGAAAGCTGACCATCTCTGACAGCACTGCGTGATCTCCAGTCACCGAAATATAATGTGCCACCACATAGGGCAGCCAGAGGCGGTCATCCGAACAATGCGTACGCACCCCACGCCCCGTGGGCGGATGCCACCAGTGCTGAACATCGCCTTCTACAAATTGGCGGGCCGCTGCGCGCAAAAGATGGGCTCGCACCAGATCGGGTCTGGTCACAACCAGCGCCATGCAGTCCTGAAGTTGATCGCGGAAACCATATGCGCCGCCTGCCTGATAAAACGCGGAGCGCGCCCACATGCGGCAAGTCAACGACTGGTAGAGCAGCCAACGATTGAGCACGATGTCCATCGCGCGTTCGGGAGTTTCAATCTGAATTTTTCCCAGAATCGCATCCCATTGCTGGCTTACCTCGTCCAACAAACTCATTGGATTCAGTTCACGATAGCGCTTTATCAATTCGAGCGATGCCTGTTTGTTTGCCGCCTGGCCGAGAAGAAAAGTAAATTGCTTTCGTTCCTTGGGCATCAACTTGAAAGTGGTTTGCATCGCGCAACACGGATCCATCGCCGCTCCTACACGATTGCTCAGCACCATGCCATGGGCTAAACCCGCGGGTTGACCGACGCCGCCATTACGGCCCAGAAATTCGGTTCGATCGGCGCTCCAGGCAGTTTGCTGACTGCATAGGTCGGCAAAGGCATAGCGTTCGCCAAATTCGGCATTCCATGCGTTGTGGGCCAGCATTGCCCCGGTCCCTGCGTCGATTTCAGTTACTACATAGGCACTGCTCGTCGCTTTCGATGCACCCAACACCCATTCCAGATAGGCGGTGAGCGAAATCTCGCGCGCCTGCGACGATCGATTTTCTACGGTGCATATCGATAATTTGACAGGATCGTGCCAGCTGACGAACTGAATCAAGTCGGTCGCGATCCCGTGCGTTGCACTCTCGAATCTGGTGTAGCCCTGACCGTGGCAGGCAATATAGGTCGTCGATTCAACACGTATCGGCAACGCGGTGGGCGTCCAGAGCTCGCCCGATTGTTCGTCGCGCAAAAAGAACGCCTCGCCGGCCGGATCGCTCACTGGATCGTTCGACCACGGGGTTAGTTGATTTTCTCGGCTGTTTTCTGACCAGGTATACCCAGAACCCGATTCGGAAACCTGGAAACCAAATTCACCATTGGAAATGACGTTAAGCCAAGGGGCCGGGGTGCGTTGTCCGTGCGTCAGTACCGTAATATATTCACGCCCGTCCTTGGCGTATCCACCCAAGCCATTAAAAAATTCCAGCGGCAATTTCGCAGTTGCGCCGGCGTCCGCCGCGATACGTCGGGTTGCTGGACGCGCTGGACTATGCGGCATCGGTTTAGTGCGCCGCATCCGCAGCACCTGCTCGGCGAGACTACCTTGCTTACCAGACAGGGTTACCCGGGCAGCGCATTGCAATTGCTCCACTTCTTCGATGGATAACAAATCCGACCTTAAAATGAAGACCGCGCCCTGCACCGTTCCATCGCCGGCAGTTTTGCTGGTGCGTACCAGATGCTCTAGAAATTCTTGAAGATTTTGTGAATAGGAGCTCTTTTTTTCGTTCAGCACCACAAGATCTACGGCCAAACGTTTGAAGCGCCAATATTCATGCGCCCGAAGCAACTGCAGAAACACGCCGTGTTCTTCCGGATCATCGATACGGAAGAACACGATGGGCCGATCGCCCGATATCCCGTGTCGCCACAGTGCCCTGACGTTCAACTGATTTCGCTTCATCGCGTCACCTGCCGAACGCAAAGGATCGGCAAACAGCACTCGATTGGCGAGATACTGGAATAAATGAGCCTCATCGGGCGTGATACCCAGATAGTGCAATTGCACTTGAGCTTGGGTCCACGCGAGGGTCGAAATTCGTTCGAATGTCGCCGGATCGTGATATTTATCCGCCAAGCTTACAATTGCCTCGCGGCTCGTTGCGACGATAGTCGAAAATGTGGCATGCACGGTTGCGCCAGGTGCCACCCGCAGGCGTGTCCGCAAACTGAACACCGGGTCCAGTACCGGCCCAACGGTATTGGACAACGGACGATCGTCCATCACGGCAACGGGATCGCGCACCGTATGTCCCCGTCCCAGAAAACGCATGCGGTCAGTTTCGTATCCAATGGCGCCGACAATGTCGGTCGCGATCACGTGCGCCGCCCATATCCGATTTTCGCCGGGCTTGCGCGGTCTGCGCGAGGCCAGCAGACCACGTGCTTCCGGTAAATACTCCGTCTGCACGAACAGATTGGAGAAGGCGGGATGTGCCATATCGCTTGCAGGCGGCGCCAGCACCACCTCGGCATACGATGTAATTTCTATTTCCCGCTCGCGCGAGCCGGAATTGGTGATGGATAGATGGCGGATTTCGGCGTTGTCTTCCGGTGATACCAGAATCTCCAGCGCCGTTGACAATGTACCGTCACGACGCTCGATTCTGGCCCTGTCTTCAAAAAACACGGCCTGATAATTGGCAGGCTCCCCGCCGATCGGCTGGTAAGTCGCGGACCATACTTCTCCCGTCATGACATCGCGCATGAACAGGTAACTTCCCCAGTCGTCGCAGGTGGCGTCTTCGCGCCAGCGCGTCACCGCCAGTTCTCCCCACTGGCTGTAACCTGAACCGGCTGCCGTGACCATCACCGCATATTGGCCGTTGGACAGCAAATGACTGGAAGGAATCGGCAGACGCGCGGAGTGAAAACGGCGCGACGCAAATCCGACAGGTTCTCTGACCATTACCTCCCGCGCCAGCCCCATCCGTTTGGCGCGAATTGGTACCTCACGCGGCGTGCGCTCCTGCAGCAGAAGGTCTGCCGCTTTAACAATCGGTTCACGATGAAACCGGTGACGCATGATACCGTCTTGCAGCACGTTGAGCACCGCGATCAGTGACATTGCCTGATGATGCGCCATGTAGGCCCGAACCATTGCGACCTGCTCGTTTTCCGGCAAGCGAACTTTGGTGAAATCCACCGCCTCGTAAAATCCGTAGGGTCCCCGCGCGCCGATCGCTTCCAGCCGGTCCATGTTGCGGATTGCTGCGCGGCTGTCATACATCGCCGCCAGCGCCGTTGCATAGGGGGCGATAACCAGATCGTCCTCCAGGCCCCGCTTTAACCCGAGTCCCGGCACGCCGAATGCCCGATACTGATAGGTATAAGCGCGATCGCGCACATTGAATGCGGACTCCGAAATACCCCACGGCACACCGCGCTTACTGCCGTAATCGACTTGCCGCTCAATAGACAGTCGGCATGTCTGATTCAATAGGCTGTGACGCGGCGTATACATGACCAGCGAGGGCATCAAATATTCGAACATCGATCCAGACCATGACAGCAATACGGCGGCCTTATCGATAGCCATCAAGGGCCGCCCCAGCCGCAGCCAGTGTGTGGCAGGAACATCCCCTTTGGCCACGGCAATGAAACTGGTCAGCCGAGCCTCCGAGGCGAGCAAATCATAATGACTGGAGTCGAGCGCGGCATCGGCCACGCGGTATCCGATTGAAAATAGTCCGCACCCCGTATCAAACAGGAATTTGAAATCCATTTCATTGAACAATTGTTGTGCCTGAGTCCGTATCTCGCGCAAACGTGTCAACAGTTGTTCGGATGCCTCGGCCGTACGTTGCAGATTCAATACCGTCCGGTCGATATGCGTGCTGTCGTCATTTGCCCACGCTTTTTCGCCTTGTAATGCCGCAATGACGGCACGGCAGTATTGCGGGGTGTCGCTCAGCGTCAACCGCGCCTGACGCTCACTTTGCAAAAGCTGCTGCAACTCCGCGCTGTCAATTCCAGAATGGCTACCGGAAAAATCTAAGCTCGGGAATAATTCCAAATCGCGCGTGTGACTATGAATATCGGCATGGACGGCACTAGCCCATGCCTGAATTTCACTGATTGCCGGGTCATCGCTCTCCCGCACGAGAGCTTGCACTGCATCAATCAAGGTATTTGCCTTCGATTTCAGTTCGGGTGCAAGCTCGCGCCAATCTTTGGCATTGGCCGCATTCAATTCCAGCAATAGATCCGCATCGTTAATAATTTCACGCAACTGTTCGATACTTACTGTCGTAGTACGAGGGTCGCTGTATCCCTCGGAGAGCGCCCTGTTCAACAGCATGACCGAATCCCTGACCCCGATCAGGTCGATTGGACTGAAAATGGCGCGCCGCGAAAGTTCCTCACACCCCTGCGACAGAGCGAGAAGATTCCCTGCCAGATTGCCGCTATCGACAGAAGAAATATATTGCGGATCGAGGGGCCGCAGATCGCGAGTGTCGTACCAATTGTAAAAATGCCCGCGATAGCGAGGCAGCGAATGTAGGGTCTTCAGCGTCGACTCGAGACGGTCTGCCATATCCAGGATTCCAATCCAGCCGAAGTCCCTGGCGGCAATCACGGACAGTAAGTAAAGCCCGAAATTGGTAGGCGAACTGCGGTGAGCCACGACCGGATGCGGATCTTCCTGAAAATTATCGGGCGGTAGCCAATGGTCCTCTTCGCCGACAAAGGTGCTGAAAAAGCGCCAGATCCGCCGCGCGTGCAGGCGTAGTTGATTAATCTCCTGTGGTTGCAGAGGCTGGCTGGAGACTTCACGAGGCGGCAGGCTGATCAACCGCGCAAAAATCGGTGAGCCCCACCACAGAATTATGAATGGCGCGGCGGCGAGGATCGCGCCGGGATTGAACAGCAGGATGATTGCAGTGGAGCCGATGGCGACAAACGTGGCGCCGCGCAATGGCCATAGAAAATTGCCGAATGAAAAATTGGCCGCGTTGCGCACTTGCGCAGCCGTGACCCACTCGAGCAAGCGCCGGTGGCTAAAGAACAATCGAAACAAGGTCCGTACGATGGCGTCTATCATCAGCCACGCATGATGTGCGAGCAGGGTAAGCGCTAATGCGGCATGCCCCACGGCGCGCATCATATCTGTGGCGAGAACCCGAACATGATGGGGTTTCGATATCCCAGGATGACGGGGTAGGAGTGCATCGTATATCGACAGCAGTACCGGGAAAGCAAAAGACAACAAAACGAATCCAAGCCAAACCATATAGGACGCATGCAACATCGTCAGACTGCCCAGCAAGAGAAACAGGCTGGCCGGTGCGGACAATGAGCGTCGCAAATTGTCGGCCATTTTTGCGCGGCCCAGTGCCGGCACCGATCGACTTTTCGGCCCGATTATCCACGGCAATAATTGCCAGTCTCCCCGAGTCCATCGATGAATTCGCGACGCTGCCACTTCGGAATGCGACGGAAAATCCTCAAATAATTCTATGTCGCTGATCAATCCGCAGCGCGCGTATATACCTTCGAACAAGTCGTGACTTAGTATCGCGTTTTCCGGGACCCGCCCCGCCAAGGCGGCCTCAAACGCGTCCACGTCATACAAGCCTTTCCCGGTGTAATTGCCCTCGCCGAACAAATCTTGATAGACATCGGACACGGCTCCGGCATAAGGATCGATTCCTCCTGGTCCGGAAAACATTCTTTGATACAGCGAGCTCTCACTAGCCAACGGTAACGTCGGCGTGATGCGGGGTTGAATGATGCCGTAGCCTTCGACTACACGTTGCGTTTCTGAATCCTGCCGAGGCCAATTCAGCGGATGCGCGGCCGTGCCAACCAGACGACACACCACACCGATTGGCAACTTGGTATCGCAATCTAGCGTAATGACGTAACGCACGTCGGGAGGCAAATTCGGTGCATTCTGTTCTGCCGTAATGAACGAAGTATCTTTTGCCTCGCGCAATAATCGATTGAATTCATGCAGCTTGCCGCGCTTGCGCTCCCAGCCCATCCATTTTTTTTGACGTGCGTTCCAAAGGCGTTTCCGATGGAATAGGAAGAAGCGTTGCTCTCCGCCTGGTAGCGCACCGTAGCGTGTATTGAGGGCTGCGATACCAGCTTGCGCGAGGTCAAACAATTGCCTGTCCGTTGCCTCGACCTCATGATCTGCATCGAGCCAGTCCGACAGAAGAGCAAAATGAATCTCGCCCTTGGTATTCGACAGATAATTAGCCTCCAGCTGTTCGATTTGCTCTGCGACTGACGCTTCGCTGGTCAAGAGTGTGGGTACCACGACGAAAGTGCGCATACCCGCAGGAACGCCATCTTCTAGTTGAAGTCGCGGCAAATAACGCGGGCCGAACATTTTGCTCACGAATTTGTTCAATAATCCAACCGCCATATCAGACGCGGGGAAGGCGCCGAGAAATGCCAGAAATATGAGCTGGCCCCATTCAAGTCCTGCCCTGGCACTGATAACCAGAGGGACCGCCAATAGCAGCAGTGTCAACAGAGCCATGCCGCCAAAATACGCGGCATTGGCATGGCTAACACAGACCCGCATAAAGTGCTGACGAAGTGACGGACGAAATCCTATTTCTTGTTCAAATCCACGGCGCCCCCCGGCGATCAACAAATATCCTACGTCGGACATCCGATCTGTAGCTGCGAAGGTGGAATTATTAGTCGCCGACGTTTTGGCAATCACTCTGCGCGCGATGTCGAGCTCAGAGCGGTTCGATCCGTCAGCGATTTCTTCCAATGCATGGCGGTAGCGATCACGCGTCGCAAAGTCCATGAGTCCAAAGTCTGGGCTGCGCCTCAGGCATTCATCAACCAGGCTAACCCCTTCAAACCAGCCCTGCCAATCGAATACCGACATGGTCTTCATGCTGACCACGATATTGCGCACCGACAAATTATCGGCCGACTGGCTCGCATGTTCGGCCTGCACAATGGCGTCGCCATCCATGCTTTGTTCGCGAAGTAGGTCGTTGAGGTGATGCAGCGAGACGTCCTGATAGCGCAACCGATGAATCAATTGCACGGCGAACGCCGGCGAGAAATCCGGCACCGTCATCTTGCGAAATGCTGCGTCCACCACGTCAGGAGGCTGGTTGCGGTACGCAAGCAATTCATCGGCGAATGCATCTGCTTTTTGTCGCGCATCCTGTAAGGCAATGACACGGACACTGAGACGTCGCAAATTGTCGAGCATAAAAAACCGCAAACACATCGGCACGGCCCATAGCTCTTTGATCGTCAGCACTTCAATCCGCTGATATGCCTGCAGAAAGCGCGTCAGCAGGGCCGGATCAAACCGGCAGTCCGTATGCGCGATAAACGTTCTCACCACAGCGTAGATGCGCGGGTAGCCGGCGAACGGGCCATCGATAAGCTTGGGCAATGCGCGACTACTTTGGACGGTCAGATTATCGTCGAGCTCTCTTAATTGATCTTCTACTACGTGGAAATTATCGAGCAACCAGTCCACTGACGGCGTGGCGGCCAGCTGGGTGTGCGCGCTTTCCGAAATAGTCTGATAGCACTGAAGCAATATTCGACGATTTTCATATGCTTGGGTAGTCAAACTCGGACCAGAGGGGGTTTTGGCTACGCGGGACTGCTCGGTAGCCAGATGCGATGCCAGTTGCTCCATGCGCTCCGCACTGAACAATTCCTCGCGTATCGGTTCTTGCTGTGGCGTGAACTGTCCTGGGGCAATGAAATAAGCAGTACTAACACGGTTTTTGATCAATGACATGAACCCCATTTTTTCACCTCATCGGCCATCAAGCCAGGAATAGCAAAAGGCGATGAACGAACTGGGAAACCGCTATTTAGCTTCCTTCGCCTCGGGTATCCATCCTTCATCGGCCCAATTTTCCTCCTTCCTGGTGTGTGTCGCGTGAGCCGGTCTCGTGTTCGATATGTGCTGTGCCGAAGGAAAGAGGGAGCGCCGCTCTAAATTTTGTGAATTGTGAACTGAGGCTGAACTGTGGGCGGACCAGACAATTAATCTGAAAAACATTTGCGCTCACGTTGTGGCTGCGGATTCGATTGATGAGCGCGAACTGCTAACCGGACAGGCATATTGATTCGGTCAATATATACACACAGCAACGTCCATGCCAATAGCCATACAAGGATCGCGGTAGCCGCTTAATTATTTCATCGCGTTCATTTCTTGACCGTTATCGGCAAGAATTACCGCGGGAATAACACGATGCGACTTCCTCAAAGTCGATCAACGAGCTTCCATAGATTCATCGGAACTGGCGTTATCCTGATTTGATTCATATTCACGCAAACGGTTGTATAGCGTTTTTAAACTAATCCCCAAAATTTCTGCAGTTTTCTCCTTGGTTCCCTGGCACTGATCCATGGTAGCAAGAATCAAACACCGTTCTACCTCGGCCACCGTGCTGCCTACTTTGATCTGTAAATAAGCTCCGCTTGTTTGCTTTACTTTTTCCTTACGCAAGGGCAGACAAGAACTGTCGATCACACCGTCGGCGAGAATGTACGCGCGTTGTATTGCGTTTTTTAGTTCTCGGACGTTGCCCGGCCAGTAATAATGCATCATGAGATCAAGTGCATCCGGCGTGTAGGCCTTATTGGTGTGCTCCGCCTGATTCAGCTCTTGCAGATATTTATTGGCAAGTAGCTCGATGTCTTGTCCGCGCGCACGCAATGGTGGCAAATTCAGCGGAAAAACTTGCAGTCGATATAGCAGGTCTTCGCGCAATTTGCCCTCGGCCACGGCTTGCTCGGGATTACGATTGGTCGCTGCAATCACGCGCACATCGGACTCGATCTCCCGCGACGACCCGACTCGCATAAAGGTCCCGGTCTCAAGAACACGCAATAACTTGACCTGAAGTTCGGCCGGCATTTCCGTGACTTCATCGAGGAACAGGGTGCCGGCACTGGCGCGTTCGAAATAGCCTTTGTGTTCGCGAAGCGCGCCGGTAAAGCTCCCCTTTTCGTGTCCGAACAATTCGCTTTCAATCAATTGCGGAGAAATTGCGCCGCAATTAACTGCGATAAATGGTTGTTTGTGGCGCCGGCTCAGTTCGTGCAGGGTTTGTGCAACCAGCTCCTTGCCTGTGCCGCTTTCGCCAGTAATAAAAACGGTAGCCGAGGTCGGCGCCACCCGTTCGATCTGCACATACACCTTTTGCATGGCTTCGGATGCGCCGAGCAAGCGTCCAAAATGGCCGAGATTGCGCAATTCTCCACGTAATGACCCAATCTCCCGTTTGAGATCCGTCGGCCGCGCAACCCGCGCCAGAATTGACTTGAGGCGATTAACATTGACTGGTTTGATCAAATAGTCGACGGCGCCGAGGCGCAAAGCCTTGATCGACGTTTCAATACTCGCATGTCCAGTAATCAGAACCACTTCGGTATTGATACTGTCGCCAACATCGCGAAATAGCTCCATACCATCGCCATCCGGCAATACCAAGTCGAGCAGCACAACGTCGGGACGTTGTTCCAGCATCCGTTCGCGCGCCATTTGGAGGCTGGAGGCAATTGCCGTGGTAAATCCTTCGCGGGCCACCAATTCCGCGAGGCCGGTCAATGTATTCATGTCATCGTCGACTAATAGCGCATGCATGTTCCATCCAATTTTTTCAGTTGGGTAATCAAATAATGCAGACCATTATTTGCGCCTTGGAGGATTTCATTGTTGCCTGCTGCACACAACAAATTCGTTGGGTCCGGCTCTCCTCTCAGTGTCGTACTTGCTCGGAAGGACTGCTGACTTAATCGCGGAATCAAGCCTATACATCATAGATAACGCTCGCCTCCCGTCAAGCCGGTATTACAGACATGTTAGGAAAAATCAAAACGAAGCTGGCATGCACTGGGCATGCGGCATTGTCGGAATGGCATCATGCCTTGTTTCGATTGATTCGATGGAGAAGCGTTCCACGCACGAACAACAAACGTGGATAATTTGTAGATGGCGTTTATTTGTGCTGTCAGCGCGCGCAAGAAAAAAGGGGGCGTGAATCAACACTATCCCCGTTCTGCTTTGCTGGTGCGGCTGGCATCCAACCCACAATCCTTAGTTCGTACCCGCATCGTAAAAGATAGTGGCCGTTTATCTTGCTTGGAAAGAGCAAATGTTTGCTACGCTTCCTGCGATTGGGTAAACAAGAAACGCAGCATTTCGCGTGTGGCGTCCGGGCCTTTCGGATCGGTGAAACTGCCGCAGGCGCTGCCGCCCGACCAGGCGTGACCGGCGCCATGCACAAGCCATTGTTCAGCGACCGGCTGCCCGGAAGCGTCCATGTGTATGGTGCGGGTATAGGCGTGGCCATCCGGTACCTGGCCCTGCTCGACGGTGATATCGGTCGCCTGCAACAATGCGCCATCGACCATATTGGAGGCGCTTTGCGCCAGCACCAGGTCGCCGTTATCCGGATGCACGGTGGTGTCCATATCGCCATGAAAAACGATGGTTGACATCACGCGCGCACTTGCGATGGTCGCGGCGTCATGATCTTTGTGTTGAAGAATGAATCGGGCGCCGCTGCGCATGGCGACGATAGCCGAATAAAGGTCGTTGGCGCCGGCATAGGCCAGGCCGGAATGGACGCCGACGGCGGCGTACAACTCGGGATAGGTGGTTCCCATGATGACCGCCATCGCGCCACCCGCCGAAAGGCCGGCGATATAGACGCGGCGCCGGTCGACATTGAAAGTCTGGATCACGTCGCGGGTGATCCCGGCGATCATCGAGGGTTCTCCCTGATCACGTTGCTGATCGACTGCTTTGAACCAGTTCCAGCACCGAAAGCCGTTGGCGCGCTGCGTTTGGGTCGGGTAAACCACCAGGCATTGCCGTTCTTCGGCGAGGGCATTCATGCGGGTGCCGATTGCAAAATCATCCGCATTCTGTTTGCAGCCATGCAGCATCACCACCAGCGGGAGTGGCCGGCCACGATAGCCGGAAGGAATGAACAATTTGTAATCGAGCGTACCTACGCCGTTGGTATAAGTTCCGGCCAGAAACTGCGCACTGCTTTTCCTGGCGCCTGCTGGGTTAACTTTGCGAAGCACAGAGCGTATGGGCGCCATGGTCCGGAACATGCGCTGAAAGGGCGCCGTGCTTGCGCCAACGACGGTCGTAACTATCAGGCGCGTCGCGCCGTAAATCATCTCAAGCATTTTGCCTGTCATCATGGATACCTCTTCAAGAATTCGTCGTTCCGCCGGCAGCGGCAAAGCCGTGGCATGGCTGGCGGGGGCCGGTGAGAAATGCATCAATGCCGCTGGGACATGTCCGCGATGGCGCGTTTTGTAATGAGCCGCGCCAGAGACATGCCAAACCGCGGATTTTCGTAAAACGCCTGCATAACTTTTTCGTTGGATACCGTGAGCAGCTCCCCATCCGTTTTACATACCGCCGTCCATGGCCGTTCCTTCTCAGGAGCAAACACACCGATTACTCCTGCAATCTGACCTCGCCCGATATCCCTTTGAACGCCGTCGACGCGAACGATACCTTTAAGGATGTAGTAAATCTCATGAGCCGGATCGCCCTTGCAGAACAGGGTATCGCCTGCACGGAAGCGCCGTCTCGTCATGAACGGCAGCAGATGTTCAATGGACACATCTCCCTCCCCTGCTTGGCGGACCTGCCCGATGAGCTTCCGTAGTTCCAAAATGCGAACGCCGTTCAGGGGCAGCAGAAATAGATGAAGTAAGAGTACCGGGTATAAATGGGAAAAATATCCGTAAATGATGAAAGCCACGTTGCTGCAGAGAGCGATATACCGCAAAGGCAGTATTGCCTTCATACAGAATGTCATGAAGGTCAAAACAGAAGCCACATAGCCGATAGTCGCCAACCAGTTCATGGACTGCCACTCCCATCTTCATGCACACCTAGTGTCCCGCACCATTTGCGTGGGCGCCGCCACACCAGGCGTCCAGCAACGTGTTCGAGGCCGGCATCACCAAGGCTGGGCGACTTGGCGCGTGGTCACATATTTTGGGCAAAACTCTTATGCTGCACTGCAGTGTATATTATCAGGCGAGCAGCGCCAATTTCGATTATCCATGTCAGGTATGGGTTCACCGAATAGCGCTTCTGCAAGCTACTTTTTCGTGTGAGTAAGAGCGATAGACTGCTTCTTGCGCAACGAGGGAACGACTTCATTACTCCGAGCGTCGTACCTGATGCGCCGTATGCTGCAACGCAGTATATTGACTACATTACCTGTAACGGCGTAGCGCATTTTAAAGATGCGTTGCTGGGCAGCAGCTTTCGTTTTGCATCCAATGCGTCTCAACGCAGAAAGCGAGCAGCACCATGAGCTTTCAGAATCTTGATTTGAATCTACTGCGCGTGTTCGACGCAGTGATGACCGAACTAAACTTGACGCGAGCAGCGGATCGGTTAGCCATGACGCAGCCGGCGGTATCCAATGCCCTCAAGCGCCTACGTTACGCGCTGGATGACGATCTGTTTGTTCGCGTACCACATGGCGTAAAGCCGACGCCTCGGGCGGAAGATTTACAACCTGCCGTGCGCCTTGCATTATCAACGCTGGAAACAGCAATCACACCAGAACAAATCGATATAACCGAAACACCGGTGACCTTTCGGCTGTCGATGGCGGACTCGACTGCAGCGCTTATGATGCCGTCGCTGGTGCGTCAGATGAAGCAGATCGCGCCGAAACTGAGCATACAGATCTTGCCGCTGATGACCCGTGACCCCCGTCCTGCGCTATTGCACAGCGACATCGACCTCGCGATAGGCTCGTTTCCCGGCGTCGTGGCACAACTGAATTCCGAACAAGACGCTGAATCACCTATCCGCCATAGTCGACTGTATATCGGCGAGTACGTCTGCGTGATGCGCAAAGACCATCCGCTGGCAAACGCTGAACTAACGCTGGACAGCTATTGTGATGCGGACCATGTGCTGGTGAGCTTTTCCGGCCGTGCGCACGGGCCCGCCGATGACGTACTTGCAAACATGGGACGGGAACGCCGCATTGTCCTCACTGTCAATCAGTTCTTCACCGTCGGGCAGATTGTAGAGGGATCCGACCTGATCTCGATCATGCCGCGGCATTCGATCGCATCGACCAGAATGGCCGATGTCCTCGTCTCGAAGAAATTGCCGTTCTCCTTACCTGCGGTGCAGGTAGACATGCTTTGGCATGAGCGTGACTCTGCCAATGCCGCTCACAAATGGTTGTGCAATACATTGCACGAGATAGCAGATGCTGACATGAGGCTCTCAAGCGAGTAGGAAGCGAAACCCAATGAGGTGATTGAAGACGCGGGGAGAAATCTCCCCCCCAAATGCTGGAAGAGCCCAGGAGGTGTTGGCGACCATCAAGTGTCTGGCCGAGCGGAAAGTCGAAGTCATTGTTTTGCAGCTCGGTAGCCTCCACCTTGATTCGCCCGCCGCGAAGTTGACGTGGGCAATATTGGCGGCGGTCGCGGAAATGGAACGTGACTCGTTCTTGGACCGCATCCAGGCCGGCTTGGCCGGCGCCTAGCGGAAGAAAAAATGCTCGGCAGACCGCCGAAAACGAACTAGAAGAAGCGTCAGGAGATGGTGCAAGGATATGTGGCCGGTACCAACACCAGCGCCCAGTTGCGGCGTTACGTCCGAAGAGACGCCAGGTGAGTGCGGCGGCGAGCAGTAGCGTACCAAGCATGATCGAGTCACCGATGGGAAATCGCGATTCCATAAAAAAACGAGCCGCAAGCGGCCCGTTCGATAGCCGGTACGAACCGCTTATTTCTTGGCGCGGCCGGCCGCCTTTTCAGCGGTCTGGGACATCTGGCTTACTGCCTTGTTCACGTTCTCTTCGATTGTTTCCGCCGTTTGCTTGGTGGTCTTGGTCAATTGCTCGTAGCTGGCGTTAGCATTGCTGATTGCCGACTTCAGCAGGGCGATCGCGTTTTCCGAACCGGCGGGCGCATTCTTGGCAGCCTCATCCACCAGCGCCGTTACCTTGCGGGTAGCCTCGACGATTTGCGCTTCAGCTGCCTTGGCGAACTCGGCTCGCGTGGCGGCGGCGATGCTGGCCAGATTGCGGGTGTAAGCCAGCACGTTTTCAGCATTAGGCTGACTTTGCGTGGAGGTCAGCGCGAAAAATTCCTGCGGGTCCTTGGCTGCCAACAGCTGCGCCGCCGCGGCGCTCGATTGCTCCAGCGATGCCTTGGCTGCGCTGACGTTCAGCTCGACGAGTTGAGCAACGCTTGCAAATGCCTTGTTAGTCAATTCGGTCATTGCCGCGAGCTGGGATTCGAAATTCGCTTTGGCAGCATTGGAAAACTGGTCATTTTTGGAAGTCATGGCGCTGTTCCTTGTGGTGAGGCGGTTAGTTGAAAACTTGTGCGCTGCAATAAACTCTATTTTAAGGATTGCATGCACGTTGTCAAGATATCTTGTGCACTGCAACAACCTTAAATTTGACGCGCCGAAACGCGCGCGCGTATCAGACTATAGCGTACCGGCGGTTCCGTCGCAGTAATTGAGTTGTGCCGGAATTTGGGTAGGTATATTAAGCGCGCAATTCAGCGAAAGACGGTTCCTCTTCTTTCGTGACGATCAGTGGTCACTGCCGTGTAGATGAGCTCACACGAAAGCCCAGGTGCCAAGGGCTCACAATCCGCCATTGAAGACTATCAACGATTGCGGCTGGTTCAATCGCGCGAATGCCATGAGAAATGCGACTTCGGCCATTACCATTACAACAGCGCAGCCAGCTCGACCTGCACTTTCAGCAGGGCAGGCAGGCAGCGTTCGACAATATCCTCGACCGGCATGCGCGACGCATGCACGCTGACGTTCATCGCGGCGACCGTTTCTCCCCGAAAGTTCTTGAGTGGAACGGCAATCGTCCTCAGGCCCAGTTCCAGCTCTTGATCGACCACCGAATAACCTTGTGCACGAGTACGCGCGATTTCCAGCAACAGGCGCTCTTTGTTGACGATGGTGTGCGCGGTAATGGGCTCAAGCTGCAGTCGTGCTAGAAACGCCTCGATCTGCTGTTGCGGCAGGCTGGCCAGCAACACGCGACCATTGGCCGTCCAAAACGCCGGCACTCGCGTGCCCGGCTGCAGCGTCGCTGACACCACGCGACCGGCACTGACGGCAGCGACGCAAATCAGTTCATCGTGGTCCAGCACGCCGACCGACGCGGCCTCTTCCAGTGAGTAGGCCAAACGGTACAGCAATGGCTGAACAATCCGCGGCAGGCGGGCTGAATGCAGATACGACTGCCCCAAGCGCAACACCTTGGGCGTCAGCGAAAATACCTTTTGCTCGTGCCGGACATACCCCAGATGGGTCAGTGTAATCAAGTAACGTCTGGCAGCCGCGCGCGTCAGGCCGGCGCGTTGCGCGACCTCGCTGATCGTCAGCCGCGACCGCTCCTGATCAAAAGCTTCAATCACCTGCAAGCCTTTTCCCAAACCGGCAATCAAATCACGCTTCAGCGGCCCATCGTCCTCAATCAAGGAGGTGGGTATCTTGTCCGAAACTGTCTCAGATGTGGAATTCAACGCCATAAAAACCTCCATTTGGGCGATTATCGCACGATACGGGCGATCATCGGCCGCTACGGCATGCCGGGACCTTGATGGCCAATTATTGATCGCCTATGATGCCTTTCACCAGTAGCGAATATCAATCATTTGCGCAGCATTCGCACAAATTGACCTATCCATTCAGCCATGGCCATTCCTCGCCAATTGCGCAGATGGCGCCACGCTGTACGCGACCCAACCCAAAGGAGAACTTACGTGCGATTCGAGTCCATAGAACCCGGGGTCTACCCAACCCTCGTATATCCACCTTACGTCTCCACCGTCAAACGCGGTCCGACCCAGGAACCGCTGCGCATTCGCGCCGCCGCACCGGTCCAGACCAACATCACGCCTTCGCGCGGCTTGATCCTGCCGCACGACACCGACCTTACCGCACATGGAGAGCGCGAACCGTTAGGCGAAAAGATCGTCGTCACCGGCCGCGTCCTCGATGAAGATGGGAAGCCGGTGCGCAACTCGTTGCTGGAGGTATGGCAATGCAACTCTGCAGGCCGCTACTGGCACAAAAAAGATCAGCACGACGCACCGCTCGATCCGAATTTTTTCGGCTTCGGCAAGATGCTGACCGATGACGAAGGCCGCTATCGTTTTGTCACGATCAAGCCCGGCCCTTATCCGTGGGGCAATCACCAAAAGGCATGGCGCCCGGCGCACATTCACTTCTCGCTGTTTGGCAACGTCTATGCGCAACGTCTGGTGACGCAAATGTATTTTCCGAGCGATCCATTGTTCGACTACGATCCGATTTTCCAAAGCATTTCGGACCTCGCCGCACGTCAGCGGTTGATCGCGCGCTTCAGCCTGGAACAAACGGTCGATGACAAAATGCTCGGTTACGAGTTCGATATCGTGTTACGTGGCCGTGATGCCACACCGATGGGTATTTAAAAGGGAATACAACATGGCTTCCAAGATCACCACTACACAGACCATCGGTCCTTTTCCGCACGAAGCGTGGCGCTGGGGCGTCAATGCCAGCGCCACGCTGGTTAGCAGCGCACCAACCATTAGCATCAGCGGCGTGATCCGCGATGGCAATGGCAATCCGATTAGCGATGGCTGGATTGAAGCCTGGCTGCCGGACGCAGTCGCCGCCGAATTCGCGCAAGCAATACCTGGCTTTCGCCGAATCCCTACCGACGACGACGGCGCCTTCCGTATCGAAGTATCGCTGCCAACCCCTGCCACCGCTGGCAAACCGGTGCTGTATGCAACGATCTTTGCACGCGGCCTGGTGAAGCATCAGTTCACCGCGGTCTTTCTTGAAGATGACACCGGTTTGCCGCAATCCGAGATCCTCAAGCAGGTGCCAGATTATCGCCGCGAGACGCTGATCGCGCGCAAACAGGCGGACGCGCAATATCATTGGGATATCTGGATGCAGACCGACAAGGAAACCGTATTTTTCGATTACGTTTGATCGCATCCGGTATTGTCGTCCTTACCCGAACGGAGCCTCAGTGAGCGTTTCAATTTTTGACAGTTTTCTCACCACGCCGGACATGATCGCCGTGTTCGACGATGCGTCCGTTGTGCAGGCGATGTTTCGTTTTGAGGCGGCCTTGGCACGCGCCCAAGCGGCCGAAGGCATCATCCCGGAAGCGGCTGCACGCGCCATCGCCAGTGTCTGCAATGCACAGCTGTATGACATCCCGGCGATGGTGCATGCCAGCCGCCGCGCCGGCAGTCTGGCGATTCCGTTGGTCAAGGAGCTGACCAAGACCGTCGCGCTGTTTAATCAAGAGTCCGCGAACTATGTGCACTGGGGCAGTACCAGCCAGGACGTGATCGACACCGGCATGGTACTGGTCACCCGTCAGGCGTTGAGCCTGATCGATGACGGTTTGCAGACGCTGACTGAGAGCTTGCTGAATTTGGCCGAACAGCATTTGGCAACCCCGATATTGGCGCGCACGCTAATGCAGCCGGCGCAAGTCACCAGCTTCGGCTTCAAACTGGTCGGTTGGGCTGCCCCGCTGGTACGCGCCCGCGTGCAATTGCGCGAGACCGCGCAGCGCGCGCTGCAATTGCAACTTGGGGGCGCGGTCGGCACCTTGGCAGTGATGGCTAAAAAAGGCCCGGCTGTCGCACGCCGGGTAGCCGACGATCTGGGTCTGGCCGAAGCCGATGCCGCCTGGCATACCCAACGCGATGAATGGGTACGTCTTGGACTGGAAGTAGCAGTGATGGTTGGCAGTCTTGGCAAGATCGCGACTGACCTTAGCCTGCTGGCGCAAGGCGAAATCGCCGAGCTGGCAGAGCCGTCCGGCAACGGCCGCGGAGGCTCGTCAGCCATGCCGCACAAACGCAATCCGGTGTCATCAATGATCGCGCTGGCAGCGGCTGCACGTACTCCGCAACGGGCTGCCGCGTTGCTGGCCGGCATGGGCCAGGAACATGAGCGTGGGCTGGGCAACTGGCAAGCCGAACTGGCGGAATGGCCCGGGATGTTTCTCAGTGCCCACGGCGCACTCACCGCACTGGCCGAAGCGATGGCCGGGCTGCACGTCGATACCGTACGCATGCGCCGCAATATCGACGCATTGCAAGGATTGGTATTCGCAGAAGCTGTGTCGATCTACCTCGCTGCCGCGATTGGTCGGCCGCAGGCGCATGGCCTGATGGAACAACTGACGCAACTGGCGGTGGCCAATGGCAAGGACCTGGCCGCGGTGATCACTGACCATGTCAAGACGGCAGTCAAAACGGATACCCGGTTGCGCGACAAGATTGACCTCTCTGTCCTGCAAACGCTGTTTGATCCAGTTGCCGCGACCGGACCGGCAGAAACCCTAGCTCGCCAACAATTACAGACTTTACGGACCACAGTGGCTGCGCTGCAGGCGCTGACTGCCCTAACCTAGCAACGTAGGATGGATGAAACCGATCATTCCTGTGGCTTATGGCACAGGATGGTTTCACCGATCCGACGGCACTACGTACTACAACCAATGAAACGAGTGAATAAACCATGAACTACGATCCCATCGACCATGACTTCGAACGTGGCATGCAAAACCGCCGCCACATACTCGGTGACGACTGGGTCAACCGCTCGCTTGCCAATGGCAATACCTTCAATGCCGAATTCCAGAATTTGATTACGCGATTCGCGTGGAATGAAATTTGGGGGCGCCCCGGACTGGAACAAAAAACCCGCCGCGTGATCGTGCTTGCCATCACCATGGCGCTCGCCCGCTGGGAAGAGTTCGAATTGCATGTGCGGGCCGCACTGCTGGGCGATCCGGACACGCGGCTGACGCCGGATGAAATGAAGGAAGTGCTGATGCAGACGGCGATCTACGCCGGCGTTCCTGCCGCTAACACCGGCTTCACGCATGCGCAGCAGATTTTGCGCGAAATCGGCGAACAGATCGGCTATACACTGACGCCGTCGGCACCGACAGATACCTGTCATCCCGGCATCGGCAAGGAAGGTGCCACGGTCAGCAAACCTGCGCTGCACTATAGCGTACGCGCTCCCCGCAACGGCAAGGCACCGCGTCATACCGTCGCGCTAAGCCATGCACTGGGTTGCGATCTGACAACGTGGGATGCACTGGCCAACCTGCTCGCTGCCGACTGCCGCGTGATCACCTACGACCATCGTGGCCATGGCAGCTCCGATGCGCCAGTGGACTTATATACGATTGCCGACCTGGCCGACGATGCGGCACGTTTATTGCGCGAACTTGATTCTGGACCAGTCGTGTGGATCGGTCTGTCGATGGGCGGCATGGTCGGACAGGAGCTGACCCTGCGTCATCCGTCATTGGTATCAGCATTGATCATTGCCAACACCACCTCCGCCTACCCGGATGCCGTGCGTGAAGTGTGGCAACAGCGTATCGGCACCGTGCGCGCCCAAGGCATCGAGGCGATTGCCGATGCCGTCATGGGACGTTATTTTCATGACCAGTTCCGTGCTGAACACAGCGCCACCGTCGCACGCTTCCGCCAGCGCCTGACCAGCACCGGCGCCGATGGGTATATCGGCTGCTGCCATGCGGTTGGCACGGTGGACACGACCGCACGTCTGCCGCAGATTGGAATACCGACGCTGGTGATCGCCGGTGAACTGGATCAGGGTACGCCGTTGGCCATGTCGCAAACGCTGGTCGAGAAGATTCCACAGGCACGCCTAGTGGTGCTGAAAGACGCCTCGCATCTCAGTGCAATCGAACAGCCGCAAGCGTTTGCCCAGGTGGTCGCACAGTTCATGCTGGAATTGTGATGAACCAAGTTCTCAATACGTATATTTGTTCGTTATAAGAACTTAGGATTTTTTTCAAATTAATGTTCGTATGGAAAATATGATAAATAAAATCACCCCCACTGTAGACGAAGCACTGGCAAATATTCACGATGGCGCGACCGTCATGATCGGTGGCTTTGGCGGCGCTGGGCAGCCCGCCGAATTGATCGACGGCCTGATTGCACAAGGCGCAAAAAACCTGGTCATCGTCAACAACAATGCCGGCAATGGCGATACCGGCCTGGCAGCACTGCTCAAGGCTGGGCAGGTACGCAAAATCATTTGTTCTTTCCCGCGTCAGGCCGACTCGTATGTTTTCGATGCTTTATATCGCGCCGGAAAACTGGAACTGGAACTGGTCCCGCAAGGTAATCTGGCCGAAAGAATCCGTGCCGCCGGGGCTGGCATCGG
>NZ_JBHRTP010000095.1:0-16575 GCF_042646465.1 Pseudundibacterium arcticum | reverse complement strand
CGCTGGGGGTGGGTTCCACGCGCTTAGCCTTTAGATAACAGACAAAAAGGAGACAAGATATGAATCGACGTATCGTCAACTCTGCTGGCATCAAGCCCGAATAGAAAAGGAAAAAATTAATGAAACTGGCAACCTTTCTGAATGCCGATGGACAGCAGCGTATCGGCAGCGTAAACGTAGAGGATCAGACAATTCTGGATCTGCAATCCGCACACGAGCAGGAGAATGGGCAGTCCGCCAGTCCCTGGTTGAACTCGATGCTGGCCTTGATCGATGGCGGTGTTGCCGCGCTTGCGCTGGCTCGAAAAATCGACAAAGAATGCAGCGATCCTGGGCCACATCGGTTTCCTCTTGCTTCCGTGAAGCTTCTGGCGCCTGTCCCGAGGCCGCGCCAGATTCGCGATTTCAACAATGCGGAGGATCATTGGCGTGGCGCCTTCGGTGGCATTACCATTCTCGCAGCGCGAATGGCAGGGAAAGTGCCCCCATTGCGTAGCGAGCTCAAGGTCGACATTCCCGAAGTCAACTATACGCAGCCGATTTTCTACATCAGCAACCGATTTAACGTCGTGGGGATGGACGCGGAGGTCTCATGGCCGCGTTACTGCGAATGGTTCGACTTCGAAGCGGAGTACGGTATCTTCATCAGCAAGACCGGCAAAGACATCCCGGAAGAAGATGCGCATAGTTACATCTTCGGCTATACAGTATTCAATGACTTCTCAGCTCGAGATAAGCAGATGCGGGAAATGCAGGGACACATGGGGCCTACCAAAGGCAAGAGCTTTGACACAGGCAACACAATGGGCCCGTGGATTGTGACCGCCGACGAAATTCCCGACCCGAGAAAGTTGGCTGTCGAGATCCGCGTAAATGGCGAGGTCTGGAATCGCACCAGCACCGCATCGATGGTGCACAGCTTTGAGAAGATGCTCGCCTATGTGTCTGAAAGCGAGACCTTGCACGCGGGCGAATTCTTTGGCTCAGGGACGATGGCGGGCGGCTGCTGCTTAGAGCTAGACCGCTGGATCAAGGATGGTGATGTGGTTGAAATTGAGTTCGAGAAAATCGGGGTTTTGCGCAACCGCGTAGTACGCGGTAACTAGTGACGTCCCTTCGGGATCTCGCTGAGAATTACCGGCACGCCTCTACTGGTAGGTGCGTGCCCATTGCGTTTCCCTTTCAAAAACTATCCTGAGTGATGCTATGACCCTATTCGTATCTCCCGAACAAGCCCGGTCCCAACTTGCCCCGAGTGGGGTACTGAAGGTTGGCCTGAGCATGCTCAATATCCTGTTGGTCAAACCCAACACAGCACCTGGTGTGTACGAAGGCATCGCGCCCGACCTGGCTCGCGCGCTCGCCAGCGAATTGGACGTGAATCTTCAGTTCGTCCCCTATGCCAAGCCTGGCCCGCTAGCCGATGCCGCAGACCAGGGTGCGTGGGATGTCGCATTTCTTGCCGACGACCCTACGCGGGCGAAAACAATTGCCTTTTCTCCGGCGTACCTGGAGATCGTTGCGAGCTACCTGGTGCCTTCTGGATCGGCCTTACGACATATCGAAGATGTAGACAGTGCAGGAGTGCGCATCGCGATCGTGAAGAACAGCGCTTACTATCTCTATCTGCAGCGCAATCTCAGGAACGCCGAGTTGGTGGGTGCCAACTCGCCCGAGGAATGTTTTCGCTTCTTCGTCGATGAAGGGCTTGACGCCATGGCTGGCCTGAAGCCGCTACTGATCATAGACCAGGGCAAGTTACCTGAGAGTACCATTCTGCCGGGGGGCTTCACTCGCATTCAACAGGCCGTGGGGACAGCCCGTAACAATGAAGCTGGGGCTGCCTATCTTTTTGCGTTCGTGCAGCGGCTCAAGGAGAGCGGTTTCGTTCAGCAGGCCATTGACACGCACGCAGTCAAGGGGGTCAATGTGGCTGGCGGGTCAACGTAACCAATTCAGAAAATTCAGCATTAATAGGACTTACGCAAAAAGTTGTTAACTACGAAAATTATGTAAACCAAAAGTGAATTGAAAGCCGGTAAATTGTCGGGCATGACATCGAAACGCCCGACCCGCCTTGATTACTGCCAGTACCTATTGGTGAGCCAAATCAACTACACGATCACGAACTATGCGGACCATACCCGAAATGAGATGAGCCACGACGCAATCAATCGTTATCTACGAGATGACCGGCTGACCTCACGCCTGGTTTGGGAGAATGTGCGCACGCAGATTGCTCCTTCCTCCCATGGTTACGTCGTCTTTGATGACACCGTTTTGGACAAGAACTTTTCTCACAAAATTGAAATGGTACGGTTGCAATATAGCGGCAATGCGCACGGACTCATCAAAGGCATTGGCCTGGTCAACTGCGTGTACGTCAATCCTGAGACGGGGCAATATTGGGTGATTGATTACCGCATTTACGATCCTGAACGCGATGGCAAAACAAAGCTCGATCACGTTCAAGACATGCTCAACCAGATTGTCGATCACAAGCTCCTTCCATTTCATGCGGTCCTGATGGATACCTGGTACGCCACCATAGATTTGATGCTGTTCATCGATTCGCTGCAGAAGACCTACTGCTGTCCGCTCAAGGACAACCGTCAGGTCGATGATTCCGGCGGTCAAGCCCCTTATCAGCGGGTGGATTCACTGGCGTGGAACGATCATGATTTGGCGCATGGCAAAATCCTCAAGATCAAGGGCTTTCCGAAAACAACCAAGGTGAAGCTGTTCCGAGTCGCGGTGTCCACACACCGCACGGACTGGGTCGTGACCAACGACCTCACTCAGGATTCTTTGCATGCCACACAAGAGGTGTGTGGCATGCGCTGGATAATCGCGCAGTTTCACCGGGAAATCAAACAGATCACCGGCATCGAGCAGAACCAATGTCTAAAAGAACGAATCCAGCGCAACCATATTGCCTGCGCCATGCTGGTGTGGATCCGGCTCACCGACCTTGCCCGAAAAACCCAACAGACCGTCTATCGCATTAAACACCGACTTCTGGATGGTGATCTATGTCAGCAGCTCAACAACCCAACCGTCACCATGCGTTTTGCGTAAGTCCTATTTATCAATGAATCACACCACGCGGCCAACCAAAGAGCACATCAGGCAATGGCTAATGGATCGCCAACGTCATCCCAGGCCGCTGCCAACTATGGCGCAGGTCAAATCGGAACTGGGATGGCGCTCCAACAACTCGCGCGAGGCACATAGAGAAACAGTTGCAAAAACGAACTGTTTTGACGATCAAAGCACGTAGTGGGCCTTGCCATGACACGTCTGAAGGAAACTATGCAATATGGAATCTCACCAGAAGCACCAATGGACTAAAGACGATGTTAGGACGGCAATGCGCCGCAATGAATTTGTCCCCTTCTTCCAGCCAAAAATAGACCTTGCTACCGGAATTTCGTCGTGCGTGGAAATGCTGGCGCGCTGGGACCACCCTGAATTGGGGATTCTGCCGCCGAGCCAGTTTATCAAGCTGATAGAAAGCGCAGGATTAATTGACGAATTCACAGACAACCTGTTTCGGCAATCGTTAGTCAGCGCCGCTAACAACGCGATGACCGGAAAGGACATTGGTATTGCAATCAACTTCTCTTCGCTGACGTTACAAGATCCGCAGGCACCGCGCCGCATCTGTTCACTCTTAAATGAATATGGATTTCCTTTCGATCAGATCACGATTGAAGTCACGGAAAGCGCCACTCCCGAAAACTTTTCTTCGGTGATCAAGTCCCTTACTACCCTTCGTTCGCAAGGATTCAAGATTTCCATTGATGATTTTGGAACCGGATATTCGTCACTGAAACTGTTGAGCAAGATGCCATTTACCGAATTAAAGATTGATCGCATGTTTGTAGCGGGTATTTCTGAGAACAAGAAGCTCACCGGCATTCTTGAGTCCATCGTGCATCTGGCCGAAAAACTGAACCTGAACACTGTAGCCGAAGGCATTGAAACAAAAGCGCAGCTGGATTTCATTCGAAAGTTAGGTTGTAACGTTGGTCAAGGATTTTATCTGGGTTCTCCTGCGAGGGGCTTCGAAGTGATGAATGTAACGGAAGATGCTCGATTGGCCATGGCATAGTCAAATCTCTTTGTATGCACTACACCACCGTTCTGGTTTACATGACCTTCATTATTTCGAACATTTTAAGAGTGCCCTTGCAAAATGAATTTTTCAGAATTCGCCAACAGATGATGGCGCACCCGAATCGGAGAAACGCTTCATGAATCGGGGGCAATCGCTCATCGCGGATTCGCAATCGGCGGAACTGGTGCAGTCAGAAGATGGTGCGTTCCACCATCCATCGGGTCGTGCCCAGATGGCTGCCATAAACAGTTCGACGCCTGGTGATCCGGTGTCGAATGTCTCGACTTTGCAAGGCCTGCCAATGCTTGTCACTGTCGTGCCCGCGATCGGGCCACACACTGGGGTTGTGAATGGGCCGTCCGCGTTTGCCCGTGAATGGGCGATGTCATGCCCGACAATTTATCGGCTTTCAATTCGCTTTTGTTTTACATAATTTCCGTAGTTAACAACTTTTTTGCGTAAGTCCTAATTAACATGGCTACTAAGCATTTCCGTAGTATTTAAGGCAAGATCCTGCGTTGTTGAAAATGTACGGCTTTTCCCGCCTGAAGACACTGTTTTTAGCCGGCGAGCCTCTGGATGAACCTACCGCGCGCTGGGTCAGCGACGGCTTGGGTGTTCCCATCATCGGCAACTACTGGCAGGCCGAAAGCGGCTGGCCTATCTTCACGATCGTCAACGGGATTGAGAAAAAAGCCAGCAGATTCGGCCGCTCAGGAGTGCCCATATACGGCTTCGGCGTAAAGCTAATGCACGAGAAGATCGGATCTATCCAGGCCGGGCGCAATCGAAGAGAGCCTATCCAGCCATCATAACGTCGTTGAAGTAACGGTTGTCGGCGTGGCCGATCCTTTCGACTAAGAGGCCCTGCTATGATCCAGTGGATTTGGGCCAGGCGATATGGTTGGCGAGGTCTAGCATATGGCTGCATTGATTGCGCCCTTAGGAGAGTGTGGCGCGCTATATACAAATCGACGGCAAACCCGCTGAACTATGCAATCCTGAAAGCTCAAGCGCTTGACTGTACCTAGTCTTCTTTCAATCGGTCTATGTACCTTCAGCCCATTTTTTAGAAATATCCATCTTATGCCAAAGTTTGCCGCCAACCTATCCATGCTCTATCCGGATTTGGATTTTCTCGATCGCTTCGAGGCCGCCGCGCGCGATGGTTTCAAGGCCGTAGAGTTTCTCTTTCCTTATGCGTACAGGGCGCATGAACTCGCGGCCCGACTTAAGGCAAACGGCCTGCAGCAAGTACTGTTCAATGCCCCACCAGGTGATTGGGAGCAAGGCGATAGGGGCCTCGCTTGTCTGCCTGGAGCGGAAGTAAAATTCCGAGAAGGAATCACCAAATCGCTGGCCTATGCGCAGGCCTTAGCTTGCCCACGCATCCATGTGATGGCGGGCCTCGTGCCGGGTGGGCATGGGCGCGACACTGTCCGGCCCACCTACGTCTCTAACCTACGCTGGGCCGCGACTGAGGCCGCGAAGCAAGGCGTCAAACTGTTGATCGAGCCCATCAATACGCGTGACATGCCAGGCTACTTCCTGAGCCATCAAGCAGATGCGCATGAGCTGATCGCCGAGATAGGCGCGACGAATGTCGAAGTGCAGATGGACCTGTACCACTGCCAAATCGTTGAAGGTGACCTCGCCCAGAAAATCCGCCAGTACCTTCCTACGGGCCGGGTAGGTCACATCCAGATAGCCGGGGTGCCACAACGCCATGAGCCGGACAAAGGCGAAGTCAACTATGCGTACCTCTTTGATGTCATCGACGAGGTGGCAGGACAATGCGGCTGGACCGGCTGGATCGGCTGCGAGTATAGGCCGGCCCGAGGCTCGCAGCCCGGGGGAACCTCGGCTGGCCTTGGTTGGTTCTCACGCAGTTCATTTATATCGCCGGAACCATGAAATGGATACATTGATACCTTTCACAACAGCGCCTAGGCCCATAGTAGAAGAGAAATTGCATGCGAGAGGCGAAGCTCGACGAGGCTATGTGGATTTGTACGCGGCTCGTTCCTCAGTCACGCTTACGGTCCCCTTTACCACCTTGACAATGATGGGCACGCTGCAATTTCTGATGGGTGCGGTGGTCATCGCGCTGGTCGGCTTGTTTGTCGATGGCAGCGCGCGGCCGATGGTGGACGGCATCGCCGGCCGCGCGCTGATTGCCTTGCTGATTTCCTGGGCTACCCTGAAGGGGATGAAGCCGCACGGCGGCCGTTCACCCCATTAGTCATTGGTCGCTAGTTGCTAATGGTGGGTTGCCGGCCACCGCTCAATTGGTGGGAAAGGTCTGCCGCAGCCAGTTGGCCAGCACGGCGGCGATCTCCAGATTATTTTTCTCCAGCATCATCATGTGGCCGTTGCCGTGAATACCAAGATCCGCCAGTTTAATATAAGTGGTGTTCTCGACACCAGCCTGGCGTAAATAACGGACAGTGCAATAGTCGTAGGGCGCGTGATAAGAGGCCTCGCTCTGCACTAACAACACCGGAATCTTTTCGAGATTCACCAATTTACGGGCCGGTTCGGCCTGCTCCCAGCACAACGCCAGATCGGGGGTGCCCGCATGGTCCTTTCGGACAAAGGTCAATTGCTCGCCCGGTGCCAGCGGCGGATCGTAAGCGAGCTGCGGCGTGGTAAGCCCATAAGGCCTGGTCAACGGGCCATCCTCGAACCAGTCGGGGGCGCCTTGATTAACCAGTTCATGCGCCGGCGGGCCATTAGGCTCAATCGCAACGATGCCCTTGACCAGTTGCGGCCGTGCGTCGGCGATCAGCCAGCCAAAGGCGCTCGATTGCGAATGCGTCAACAAAATCGCTGGACCGATCCGGTCCAGCAGCGCGCTGCCGGCATCGCGATTAAGCTCCTGCTGCTTAGGAAAACTGGCCAGCGTTGGAAATTGCTGTCCCATCAATTGATCGAAGATCGGATCGCCTTCCACACCAGCACCTGGCCATTGTGTATGCAGTTTTGCCTGCGGCCAGCGATTGAAACGTTCCGGTGCGGTGAATTGGCGTTCTACCCACAGAGTTGGAGTGCGCAATGTCGGACCGACCGCGTCGGGATGATAAGGTGAACGGGCGCGCGCCGGCTGGTCCAGCACATACACCGCATAACCCTGCCGCAGGAAATAGTCGGCCCAGCCCTCACGCCCGTCCGGCGTGCCTTCATAATTCAGCCCGGACTGACCACCTCCGGAGAACAGGACCAGCGGATAGGAATGCGTATGATGAAGCGGAATCTGATATTTGACATACATCTGATCCGACATGAAGCGGCCGTCCTTGGTCTCGAAATAGTGGCCGCCTACAAAAAAATAGCCTTGCTTGGCCAGCGCGATGGCCGGGCCAGCCTCGGCATGCAAATGAGCGGTCGGCTGCGCGCCTAACGCCAGCCCCAGCGCCAGCGCTAGCGCACCCTTATGGCGTTTTCGGATATCGCTTCCGGCTGCTTCTTCGACTGCAGCATCAAAGCGTCCATTTTTTGGTAGAGATTTCATGCTTTTTCCTCGTTTTGTCGCGCGAGAGGAGCCACTACGGCCTGCCCATTGGGCAGCCGGTAGTATTTCCGACGTGTGTGCCGAGCATGGCACGTAACTATGTCGGTGCAAGTCCGGCAGCCAGGTATAAGCAGAGCCGAAGGCTAGGGAAACGGCAAGGGCGTTACCGCGAGGTAGGGTCTGAAGGAAGCCGAACCCAAAGCTGCGGGGCGATGAACAAAAACCGGATAGTAGGCGTGGTGCATCTGGGGCGAGCGGGCACGTAACCGCGAAGCCCTCCATCTGCGAAATTGGATGCACTTTGTAAATTCGGCGCTCGCGCAGTGAAAGTGACGTGTCTTACCTCGGGAGATCTTTCGGGTGCGCCGGCCGCAAGGCCAGCGCTGAATGTCGGGCAACCGACATTGACCGCCCAAGAGAAGTCAGCAGAAGGCATAGTAGGCACAAGGCACGTGCCGAAGGCCCGAACAATGAATGGCAAAGGGACGGCGTGAAGAGAGACGGAACTGCATCTGATAACCTGCGCAAGCGGGCTGTGGCAACGCCACAGGATGAATCCGTCACTGGAGAGCGCAGCACACCCGAGCCAATTCCACCTGAATCGTTGCTGGCACGCGTGTTAGAACGCGCCAACCTGCAACGCGCATTAAAACAAGTACGCCAGAACAAAGGCGCGCCGGGCGTCGACGGAATGACAGTTGATGCCCTTCCGGAATACCTGAAACACCACTGGCTGGCCCTGCGCGCCAAACTCGTTGCAGGCACCTATCGCCCGCAACCGGTGCGGCGGGTAGACATACCCAAACCAGACGGCAAGATGCGCCCGCTAGGCATCCCCACGGTGTTGGACCGATTCATCCAGCAAGCCATCGCGCAAGTCATGCAAGCGCAATGGGAACCGCACTTCCATCCACACAGCTACGGCTTTCGGCCGCAGCGCTCGGCCCATCAAGCCGTGCGCGAGCTGCAAGCGAACATTCGTCAAGGTTATGGCTGGGTGGTGGACACCGACATTGAAGCATTCTTCGATCGAGTCAATCATGATCGCTTGATGGCAAGGCTAAAACGCCATGTCAATGATCCGGATTTACTCCGTCTTATCAATCGCTACCTCAAAGCCGGTGTGCAGTTGAACGGCAAAACCGAGGTCACGACGATGGGCGTCCCACAAGGAGGTCCGCTGTCGCCGATATTGGCCAATGTCGTGCTGGACGAACTCGATTGGGAACTGGAAAAGCGCGGCCACCGCTTCGCCCGCTATGCCGACGACTGCAACATCATGGTCAAAAGCCAGCGAGCAGGAGAACGGGTAATGGCAAGCGTGACACGCTGGATCAGCGACCGACTGCGACTCACAGTCAATCCACTGAAAAGCGCGGTAGATCACCCACACAAACGCAAGTTTCTGGGCTTTACGGTCAGTCGAAAAGAGGCGAGATTAAAAGTGGCAGACAAAGCCATCGACAAACTCAAGCATCGTGTTCGAGAACTGACCCGTCGTACCAGAGGCCACCGTTTAGAACATATCGTCGCAGAGCTGAGAATAACCCTGCTTGGCTGGAAAGCGTATTTCGGCATCGCCGAAGTGCTGAGTCCTCTGCGCGAGATCGACAAATGGATACGACGCAAATTACGCTGTTATATCTGGAAGCAATGGGGACGAGCAGGCTATCGGGAACTGCGCAAACGCGGTGTCTCTGTGCGAGAAGCATGGAACACCAGCAAGTCAGCGCACGGCCCATGGCGGCTCTCGATGACCCCAGCGCTTGCACTGGCGCTGCCAGTGCGGTACTTTCGCAATTTAGGACTACCGACCTTAGCGGGACGATAGGAATATTCATTGAACCGCCGTGTACGTGATCCGTATGCACGGTGGTGTGGGAGGAGGGGCATCGTGAGGTGTCCCCCTATCCCGATTAAGGTTTATTTGCTGTTTTTCAACACCGGCTTGGGCAACAACGGGATACTATCTGGCGATTTCGGCGCGGGCTGTGCGCTGAGAAAAGCGTAAATATCGCGCAAGTCGGCGTCGCTCAGGATCTTCTCTGAAAACGGAGGCATATCGCCGGTCGGATTACGTACATAAATCGACACCGCCACATACGGCCACAGATTCACTCCGATGGCGGGGCCGACACCGCCCTGTCCCACCATACCGTGGCACTGATAACAGCCGTATTTATCGAACAGCACCTGACCGTGCTGCACCGGATCGGATTGCTTCGACGCCTCCGATTGCGCCAACACCGGCGACATCGCCGTCAACAAGCCCAGGGTCAGGAACAGCTTGCGGGGGTTTTTAAATAGATTCATGAGAAATCCTAACGAGGCTGAGTAACGACATCGACCAGAGCCGGCAGGCCGCTTTTGACCACTGCCAGCGCGCGCGCAATTGCTGGGCCCAGCAAGGCAGGATCGGTGATAGGCCCCTCAGCCCATACCCCCATGCTCTTGGCCATCGTCGCGTAATCGACGTATGGCTCTTCAACAAGGGTGCCGATGCGCCAACTGGTAGCATCGCGATCGCGCCGCGTTCCCATGCGTTGCAAATGCATAGTTTCCTGATGCCAGGCGCGGTTATTGTGCATGATCGTCAGCAGCGGAATCTTGTGATGCGCCAGTGTCCACAATACCGTCGGCACCATCAGCAACTCGCCGTCGGTCTGAATATTCACTGCCAGCCGGCCCTCGCTCTTGCAAGCAAGCGCCGCACCGGCAGCCGCCGGCAAAGCGTAACCGATACCGTAGCCGCCGGAGCCACCGATAAACTGTTTGAACTCGGTGAACTCCCACAGCAGTTGCGGCCAGTTACTTCCGAATTGCGAATCTGATACCAGCGACCATTTCGGCTCGTTCTTGATCTGATTCCAGATTTCCATGCATAGACGCGCGGTACTGATCGGACTGGCGTCCCAGCCTGCCGTGGCCCGCTTGCGTGCATCGTTATGCATTTCCAGCCATGCATCGCTCATCGGTTTTTTGCGAGCTACGATCGCCGAGCTGTTGCCGCCGGTAAGCTTCTTGATAGCGGCGATCAGTGATGGCAACGTGGTCTGCGCGTCGGCGCCGACTGTGATATCGGCGGCGTAATAACGTTCGACATCGCCGTAATTCGATTTTTGATACAGGTAATTGGCACTGATCGACAGCACCTTGGCATCGGGTTTGGCGACACGCGATCCGGGACGGCCCGGTATATCGGCGATTCTGTTGATCAGTCCCCAGAGATCGCCCACTTCTAGCGCCAGAATCACATCGGCGTTTTTGATCAACGCCCCACGGCGGGCCGACTGCTGAAGATAATGCGTGGTCGGGAAATTCATGCGCCCGTACAGATCGATCACCGGCGCATTCAGACTCTCTGCCAGTTTCACCAGCAAATCCATGCCTTCCTGATTGCGCGCGGCGCGGTCGACTGCGATCACCGGATGGGTCGCATCAACCAGAATCCGGGCGATGCGCGCGACTGTTTCGGAATCGCCTTCCGGCGGCGCCACCTGCACCAGCTTCGGAATCTTCAATGCCCGCCGGTTTTCTATCGGATTTTCCTGCAACTCGCCGTCGGCGACGATCAAGACCGGCGCCATCGGCGGCGTGGTTGCCAGCGCCCGCGCCCGCATGAAGGACTCGGCATAATTTTGCAGCGAGCCCGGTGCATCATCCCACTTGACCATATCGCGCACCATCGCGCCCATATCGACCGCGGTGTGAATCCATTCGACGCCGGGCCGGCGCTTGCTAGCGTCAACCGTATTGCCGACTATGACCATGACCGGCACCCGGTCGCACCACGCGTTATAAATCGCCATCGACGCGTGCTGCAAACCGACCACCGCGTGCACCATCGCGCCCATCGGCTTGCCGGCCATCTTGGCATAACCGTGCGCAATGCCCACCGCCGCCTCTTCATGGCAGCAGACAATCAGCTGCGGTGATTTGTTATCGCCGTAATTGACGATAGATTCCTGCAAGCCGCGTAATGAAGACGCGGTCATGATCGCCACGTATTCGAGATCGGCTTCGCGCATCACATCAACCATGAAATCCGAACCGGGGTTGGCGATATGCGCACCCAGTTCAGCCATCGGCTGACCGCCCGATCCCATGGTTTCTGCCGCGACCGTTTGCGAAGAAGGCCCATGCGCCGAAGCAGGTTTGGGGCCAATGGTTTGCGCCACGCTTTCGGTCGGCGCAACCAACGCGACCGAACCCGCTGCGGCACCGGCGCCGGCTACCAGCGCACCCTTCAAAAAGCCACGTCGGCCAGATTCCTTTTCTTGCATATTGTTCTCCGTGTGTTGTTTGGTTTGTTTGGTGATGCCGCCTACCGACCGGCACGCGACGGTTGGGACGAACTGGAACTTAGGTGCTGAAAGCAGAGGGATGCGCCGATAAAACGCCGATGGCGCGGGTGCCCGCGGTAAGGACGATTGAGCGATTTGAATCGCCCGAAATTTGAATATTTTTATGCAAAATTTGTCTCCATCGATGAACATTTTGCCTCTAATGTGCAAATTTATTCTTAGTTAATAAGTTTCCAAATCCCGAAAAAACGACTATGCCTATGGCTGTAGGTATTTGCCCGCCAATCCCGCCTTATGCCTGTCACCCGCTTTTGTCGATAGGACGGGCAGGTTTCAGCGTAGTACGCACATCAGGTAAAAACCGCCTGCCGCTTACCCCGGATCGAAGCCAGCCCCTCGCGCGCATCGGCACTTGAAAATCTCTGTATTTCAGCATGCAGCGAAACTTCAAATGCCGGCCATGCCATGCGCAGCCAATGATTCAGTGCCCGCTTGGTATGCATCTGCGCCGCCTGGCTACCCGCAGCGAGGCACGCAGCAATCGCCAGTGCTTCCTGCTGCAGCCGGTCGGCCTCCACACAACAGTTGACCAACTGGCTTTGCGAGCAGCGATGGAAATATCGGCCAGCAGCGCCACTGCGAGGCCAGCGCCAACCGCAGCACCGTTAATCGCAGAGACAATCGGCTTGTCGCAATCCAGCAAGCCCTGAACCAGCTCGCGCGCTTCATGCATCACCCGCGGCCGCGCCGCTTCGCTTCGCTGTCCAGCATGTCCTGCACCATCTCCAGGTCCCCGCCTGCACAAAATGCCTTGCCTTCACTACGTACCAGGATGGCGCGCACTTTTGGATGGACATTCAGCGTGCGCCAGATCGATGCCAGTGCGCCATGGCCGGCGGCGTCGGTCACCGGCATGCCGCTAGCGGACTGGAAAATTACATGGGCAACGCCCGTATCATCAAGCTCGATTCGGAAATTGTCGGTCGCGACCGTAATCAATGTACTCATCTGGCCGCTTTGGCAAGCCAGAATTGTTGTTGGAGAAGCAGACTGACGCGATAGCGCTCGCTACGGTAAACCAGGAACAGGTTGTCGATCAATGGCGTCACCAGATCCGCGTCTCATTAGCCGTAGCGACATGGCCATCCGGATTCCTCGCAGGGTAGCGCAAGCGTTTGTGAGGTTGAGTGGAGCGGAAAACGGCTTCCGTATTATCGAAGCGTAAGCGCAGCAGCAACTATTTTCAGTATTCGCATGACGACATCAACGGAGCGAGCGGGATCAAGTAGTGAACTGGGCGTGGGCTCAGGCCCATCCCTGCTTGCCCGCTCGGACCGGCGAAAATTAAAAGGCGTGGCGTATGCCGGTTGCAATAACGTTTTGGGCCGAATTGCTCGATGTGCCTGCCTGAAACATCTGCGCCAGTTGATTAGGACCACTAACCCGCTGATACCCATCGACGATGTATATATTTGTGCGTTTTGATAGGGAATAAGTAAATGTCAGGCCTAAGGTATTCCATCGCGAACTTTCCTGGCGAGACTGATATGCACCGGCGGTTATGGATATGGGGTCGCTCAGTTTATAAGTGCCACCGAGTTCAAGTGTTTTAAGTGCACTATTTACGCCTCTGAACTGCAGAACCACATCCGAAAATGTAGCAGTATAAGACATGTTTCCAACAGTGTAACGCCCGCCAAGGACATAGATATCCTGCTTGTCCACTGCGAAGGCGGTTGCGGTAGTGACCGGTGTATTGAAAAGCCGAGTTGTCCCAATGCCCAAGTTGGCACTTAGTGGCGAAAGTGTCACACCCCGAAGGCTCTCATAAGAGCCGACTATTACCAGTTCAGGCGTACGATATACGCTCTCTAGTCCGATTGCTCTACCTTGGTTAGTGGTCGCATTTGCGTTGCCGAACGAATAGAAGGAACGGAAAAGGAAGTTACCGAAATTCGGCGAGGAATATTTAACCATGCTCGCCAATTGGCTGCCACCGATGCGATCCAGATTACCCGGATGTAGAGTGAAAATCAGGCCATTTCCACATAGCGCTGTTACCGAACATTGATCAGGTGCAAATTCGTCGTTACGGCCAATCATTATTGTACCCAGCGTTCCGCTGCTTAAGCCGACCCAGGCGTTTTTGCTGAACATCGAGGTTCCTTGGCCGCCTACACCGGTGTCGACTGCCACGTGCTCAGCGAGCGAAAAAATTGCCTTATCGCCGTCGCCGAGGTCTTCCGCACCGCGAAAACCGATAAAGCTAGGATAGTCGAGTGAAGACTGGACTCTTGCTACAGAACCGCCCACACCTTTTACCGCACTATTATTGATATCCGCTACGCCAACACTTAGTACCCCGAACATCTCTACATTTGTTTGCGCAGATACCCCAACTGCAAAACTAGCGAGCAACGCTCCGGTAAATAATTTAAAAATGAATCGAGCGGCTATACCTCTCGATTTTAATATGCGTGCGATTGCCTTCGACATTGTGATCTCCTCTGTTTTTTTATGGTGCGTGGCTTGATGCCGCGCTAATTTTAATGCCAGGTTACTGGCTCTATTTCGTAAGCTCTATGGCGTGATATTTTTATCTTATATTTCGTATATGAATATGTAATCCTTTCGTGAAGCTGAAGCGGCTATTCTAGGCAGCGAATTTTCAGTGTTCGCGTCCCGCGTAGCGGGAGAACAGTCCGGCCATCCGGTTGCTTGCAAAGTGCTTGTTCCAGAGATCAATGAAGCTGTCGCTACAATCTAGCTTGGCCCGAATGTCGGCACGTCCTTTCCTCGCGTTGACCTGCTGTTTAAGTTCCATGCGCTCGCTGTCAGTAAGTTTCATCACGTCCTCCATGGACATGGGTATACTTCTTTTTTAACAGTTACAGTCCACTACTTGTGATGTTCAGCGATTACGGCGGCCGTATCGAGTGCGTGCTGGGTCTGTACGCGCGTAAGCGCGTGCTGTACGCGCGGCAGCGCGTAGCGCCCGATCGCAAAGACACACGCCGCGGCGGCTATCGAACTCAATCCGACAAAGACGAACAATGTGGAAATCTCGGTGCCGGCGGCGAGCAGCGTGCCCCCAAGAACAGGACCCACAATGGCGCCGACGCGGCCCACGCCGAGGCTCCAGCCCAAGCCAGTCGCACGCACCGATGTGTGGTAGAAGCTGGCGCAAAGCCCCGTGGTGCACATCTGCGAACCAAGGCTCAGTGCGCCGGCGACGAAGGTCAACGCGCACAGCGCCGGACCGGACGTGCCCACCTGGCCGATCGAGGCAATGGCAACGGCGCCGAGCGCGAAGGCGGAGGCGATTGGCTTCGCGGGTCCAAAGCGATCGGCAAGCCGGCCGACGATCAGACATCCGAACACGGAGCCAAGATTCAACGTGACCGCAGCGGTGACTGCAGTCTGTATCGAAAGACCGCTCTGACGCGCGAAGACCGGAATCCAGCTGGCCAGAAAGTAGGTCATCAGAAGGCCCATAAAATACGTCGCCCACAACAGGAACGTGCCGACGGCCTTACCATCGTTGAACAGTCGGACCACCGATGCGCTCGCCTCTGGCGCGGTCGTCGAAAGACTGCCGTTCCACGCATCAGCGCAATTCATGCGGCGAAGAATGCGTTCGATGGCTGCGCGGTTCTTTCTCAATGCGAAGAAGCGCACCGATTCCGGTGCGAAGGCCACGAAAAACGGCAGCAGCAAAAGCGGAAGGACGCCGCCAGCGATAAAGACGCTGGGCCACCCAAATGCAGGGATCAGCTTTGCGGATGCGATGCCGCCGAGCACTGCGCCCATCGGGAATCCACAGAACATCACCGCCACCAGAGTGGTGCGTAGCCGCTTTGGCGCGTACTCGGCGGTCAAAGCAACGAAAAGTGGCACCCCGCCCCCCAGACCCAGGCCGGTTGCAAAGCGAATTGCGCTCAGCTGGAATATCGAATCGGCCAACGGCGTGATCAGCGAACCCACCGCCAACAAGACGATGGCCAGCAATAGAGTTGGCCTTCTTCCAAACCTATCGCCGGCCATGCCGAACAAGATTGCGCCCACCAAGCCTCCAAAAAGGCCTGCGCCAAATACCATTCCAAATGCGTGCGGTGGGATGTGCCAACTGGCTGCGATTTCCGGGGCGACGAACGCAATCGACTGCGTGTCGAAGCCATCGAACATGGCCACCAGTGTGCACAGCACGATGATCGTGACCTGAAATCGACTCACCGGATTTGCGTCGATGACGGCTTCGAGATTTAGCTTTTCGGTAGGTTTCATGATTGCTTTCTGCTGCGCGAGCATGGTTTGCATGCTGGGACAGCATGCAAACCAGTGAGTCGAATTTTTTTAACGAGGCTCTCTGCCGCTTCCGGGTTCTGGAAAGGGTTAATGTAGACCTTCCATTCGCGCTGCGCCAGCAACCGTGCAGTCGCCGCTTCTATCCCGCGACTGTTGTCCGTGATGAGGACACTCTTGGCAGTTACGTTAAGTAACCACGCGCCTCTTCTTCCCTGATGACTTTGCAGGTCTTGCTGATGAAGATACCGTATTCCACTTTGAAGTCGAATCATTATATTTTTGTCTCCTTTTTGTCTGTTATCTAAAGGCTAAGCGCGTGGAACCCACCCCCAGCG
>NZ_JBHRTP010000094.1:0-28961 GCF_042646465.1 Pseudundibacterium arcticum | reverse complement strand
TTTGGCCTCCAGATACTCCCACTAAATTCCATCGTCAGTTGCACTTCATAGTTGAATCCGCGCTGGATATTCCGCTAACATTCATTGGGGGGGCTAGTAAATACACCAGCGAGTATATGAGTGGCGTGGCGTGGCGGTGCGAAGAGATGCCCGAGCCGGTGCCTTGCGCTTGCCCGCCCCAAATTCCGACCTGCTGCACACGCCTACAGCGTCGCGAACATCGCCACCACCGCGATCAGCATGATAGCCACGCCCATCCAGCCGATCACCGTATGCCGCCGCGACAGCGTGAACGTGCCCATGATGCGCGGCTCGCGTGCCAGCAACATCATCACTGCCATGATCGGGACCGCAATCACGCCGTTGATCAGCGCCGACCAGAACAGCGCCTTGATCGGATCGATCGGCGCGAAATTGAGCGCTATGCCGCCGATCGTCGCCAGCGAGATGATGGCGTAAAACTCGCGCGCCTGCAGCATCTTCAGATCGAGTCCGTTATCCCAGCGAAAGCTCTCGGTCACGGCATAGGCCGACGCGCCGGCCAGTACCGGCACCGCCAGCAGACCGGTGCCGACGATGCCCAGCGCAAACAGCAGAAAGGCGAATTCGCCGGCCAGCGGCCGCAATGCTTCGGCTGCCTGCGCCGAGGTCTGGATATTGGTGACGCCGTGCGCGGCCAGCGTGGTAGCGGTCGCCAGGATGATGAAGAACGCGACCAGATTCGAAAATCCCATGCCGATCACGGTGTCGGTCTTGATCCGCTTCAGGTGTATCTTGGCGTCTTCCGGCGCCTTGCGTAGCGCCTGTGCACCGGTGTCGGCGCGGATCTCCTCGACTTCCTGCGAGGCTTGCCAGAAGAACAGGTAAGGGCTGATGGTGGTGCCGAAGATCGCGACGATCACGGTGACCGAAGCGTTATTCCATGCAAACTGAGGCCACACCGTGCGCAACGCGACTTCCGACCACGGCACGTGGATCACCAGCACCGTCGCGACGTAGGCCAGCAGTGCCAGCGTCAGCCACTTCAGATAATGGACATAGGTGCGGTAGGGCAGAAAAATCTGCAGCGACAGGCACAGAAAGCCGAACCCGAGCGAATAGTAATGGGCCGGCCCGTGTTGCGTCACCAGTCGCATCGCCTCGCCCATCGCGGCGATATCTGCCGCGATATTGATGATATTGGCGACCAGCAGCAACAGCACGATCAGGTACAGCAGCGACGGCGGATAGGCGCGTCGGATATTGGCCGCCAGGCCGCGCCCGGTAACGCGACCGAGTCGCGCCGACACCAACTGGATGCCGACCATAAATGGATAAGTCAGCACGATGGTCCACAACATGTTGAAGCCGAATTGCGCGCCGGCCTGCGAATAGGTCGCGATGCCGGACGGATCGTCGTCGGCGGCGCCGGTGATCAGGCCCGGGCCGAGCGCTTTGACGGTATCGTGCTGGGTAAAGCGGGAAAGGAGCTTGCCGAACATGCGGTCTCCGCAAAGGATCGGCGGCCGGTGGCCGCGATCGGATCAAACGGGAAGGTCGTTGCCGCGCCGGACAGCGCTGCGGCAACGTGCAGAGTCTAGCAGCGGTGCGAACAGTTGCGCGCGCAAAACCGTTACCAGTTGTTAGCCTGATGTTAGCCGGGCACCGCGACGTATTGGTGCCCAGTTGTTCTCAGTGCAAGCTGGCGAACACGGTGCGGGCCGCGGCGATCGTCGCATCGATCACCGTATCGTCGTGTTGCGCCGACACGAAACCGGCTTCGAATGCGGCTGGCGCGAAATACACGCCTTGTTCCAGCATCGCATGGAAGAAGGCATTGAAGCGGGTCCGGTTGCAGGCCATCATTTGTGTGTAGCCAGTCGGAATGTCGGGGCTGAAATACAGGCCGAACATGCCGCCGATCGCGTCCGCGCAGAACGGTATGCCGGCCTCGCCGGCGGCGGCGCTCAGGCCATTGACCAGTTTGCGGGTTTGGGCCGCGAGCGCGTCGTAGAAGCCGGGCGCCTGGATCAGTTTCAATGTGCTCATGCCGGCTGCTACCGCGACCGGATTGCCGGACAGCGTGCCGGCCTGATACACGGCGCCCAGCGGCGCCATTTTCTGCATCAGCTCGGCGCGGCCGCCGAAAGCCGCGAGCGGCAAGCCGCCGCCGATCACCTTGCCGAGCGCGGTCAGGTCGGGCGTGATGCCATACACCGACTGCGCGCCGCCCAGCGCGACGCGGAAACCCGACATCACCTCATCGAAAATCAGGATGGTGCCGTATTGGGTACACAGCCGCCGCATGGTGTGCAGGAATTCCGGGGTCGATTTCACCAGATTCATGTTGCCGGCCACCGGCTCCACGATCACGCAGGCGATTTGGTCGCCCATATCCTTGAACGCCTGTTCCAGCTGCGCAGTATTGTTGTAGTCGAGCACCATCGTGTGCTTGACGAAGTCTTCCGGCACCCCGGCCGAGGTCGGATTGCCGAACGTCAGCAAGCCGCTGCCGGCCTTCACCAGCAGCGAGTCGGCGTGGCCGTGGTAGCAGCCTTCGAATTTGACGATCTTGTCGCGCCCGGTGGCGCCGCGCGCCAGCCGCAACGCGCTCATGGTCGCCTCGGTGCCACTCGACACCAGGCGCACCTGCTCGATCGATGGCACCAGCCGACAGATTTCCTCGGCCATCTCGATCTCGCCCTCAGTCGGCGCACCGAACGACAGCCCGCGGGCGGCTGCGTCCTGCACCGCTTTCACCACCTCCGGATGGGCGTGGCCGACGATGGCCGGGCCCCAGGAGCCGATGTAGTCGATGTAGCGCTTGTCATCGGCGTCCCAGAAATAGGGACCGGCGGCGTGCGTGATGAAACGCGGCGTGCCACCGACCGAACGGAAGGCGCGCACCGGCGAATTGACGCCGCCGGGGGTGGTCAGTTGGGCGCGGGTGAACAGGGTGTCGTTGTTGGAATGGGTGCTGGTCATGTTGATTAGCGTCGGTAATGATCAAAAAATGTAAAGGGAAGCTAGCCGAGCGATACGGTAGAACGGCAATGGCGACGGGTGGACATCGTGTGGTGATGATCGGAAGCCCCTGATCCCGGTTGCGCAGCCCGTTTCAGTCGGCCTCGTCGTCGGCTTGCTGGTCGACATCGCCGCTGGCCGGCTCGCGCGCCCAGAAGTAACGGTCCGGCACCAGCTTGCCCATGCCGAGGCGTTGCGCATGGGCCAGTGCGGCCAGCGTGAATTCCTGCGCCTCCAGCACGGCTTCGGGCATATCCAGGCCGTTGGCCAGCAATGCGGTGATGGCGGCCGACAGCGTACTGCCGGCGCCAACAAACGAGCCGGGCAGACGCAGCCAGGTGTCGCTGCGCACCACGCCGGACACGTTGAACAGGGTATTGACGACCTGATGCACCTCGCCCGGCGTGCCGGTCACCAGCACATACTCGCAGCCGGCATCGATCAGGTGCATGGTATCGGCCACCATGACGTCGTCGAACGACGGTTCGCGCCAGGTTTCGGCGATCCGGGTCAGCTCCACCGCCGACACCAATAGCAGCGTGGTCTGCGGAATCAGCAATTCGCGCATCGCCATCAGGATGTCTTCGCTATCGAACCCCTGGTCCGGCATTTGGGTGATGAACGGGTCGAGGATCAACGGAATGTCGGGATAGTCCGACACGATTTCGGCGATCACCGACACATTTTCAACGCTGCCCAGCGTGCCGACCTTGAACGCCGCGACCGGCATGTCTTCCAGCACCACACGGGCCTGATCCGCGACCCAGTCGGGATCGATGAATTGCAGGTCCTCGGTGCGCGCGGTGTCGCCGATCTGGACCGAGGTGATCACCGACAAGCCGTGGCAACCCATCGCGGCAAACGAGGCAAGGTCGGCCTGGATGCCGATGGCGCCGACCGGATCGGACACGCCGAAGCTCAATATAAGGGGAGAAGTTTGGTTTTGCACGGCGAGTAGATTAATATGTTCAACCTTGTGGAACGGATTCGGCGACAGCCTCGCGCAATAGGAGTCTGTCGAACTTGCGGAATCGAAACGAAAAATGTGCTGAACGCGGACAGATTTTGCCGGATTTGCAGCGTCAATAGCGAGCTAAATAGCGGGCTAATGAGCAAAAAGCCGGTGACACTGTACCGCTCAGTGACTTTAACCGCCGATTCTCCGTAAGTCCGACAGGCTTCTAGCTGCGATCAGCTTGCACCATCCAACTTTGCTAATTTTGCATTTTACTAGATCGAAGGGTAGTCAGACGTGAGCAATATTGAATCATCGATACAGGCAACGGGCGAGTTCAAGACCTGGATGTGCCTGATTTGTGGCTGGATTTACGACGAGGAAGCCGGCTTGCCGGAAGAGGGCATTGTTGCCGGTACCCGCTGGGACGACGTGCCGATGAACTGGACTTGCCCGGAATGCGGCGCCCGCAAGGAAGATTTCGAAATGGTGGCGATCTGATTCTGACGCAGATGCAACCGTTGGTAACTTGGCTAGAATTTTCGCAATTTGCTTGTTTTTAAGGCAAATTGCTGCAAATCAAACCCGAATTGTTGTTGTAAAGCGTCGTAATGTTGTACTACGGCATCGGAAATTTTGTTACAGTTGAGCACAATTATTCAAACAAAGTGACCGAGACGACCCTATGACTGCATCGCTGGAGAAGAATGGCCTGAAGGTCCTGGTGATTGACGATAGCAGCACGATTCGCCGGTCGGCAGAGATCTTCCTGAGTCAGGCCGGTTATCAGGTCATCCTGGCCGAGGACGGCTTCGATGCGCTGGCCAAGATCAATGACCACCATCCGGCGCTGATCTTTTGCGATATCCTGATGCCGCGGCTGGATGGCTATCAGACCTGCGCGCTGATCAAGAAGAGCACCAAATTCCATACGACGCCGGTGATTATGCTGTCATCCAAGGATGGCCTGTTCGACCGTGCGCGCGGTGCAATGGTCGGCTCGGATGAATACCTGACCAAGCCATTCACCAAAGATAGTCTGCTGAAGACGGTGCGTGAGCATACCGCCAACGCGATTTCGAAGTAGTTTTTGAGGTAGGAATAGAAAATGGCCATACAAAAAATTCTCATCGTTGACGACTCCCCAACGGAGCGTTATTTCCTGACGGATATCCTGGTCAAGAACGGATTCTCGGTATCGACCGCCGAAAACGGCGAAGATGCGTTGCTTAAGATCAAGACCGACAAGCCGCACCTGATCCTGATGGACGTCGTGATGCCGGGCAAAAACGGCTTCCAGGTCACCCGGGCCATTGCGCGCGATCCGGAGACCGAGCATGTGCCGGTGATCATCTGCACCAGCAAGGACCAGGAAACCGATCGCATCTGGGGCTTGCGCCAAGGCGCACGCGACTATCTGGTCAAGCCGATCAATGCGGACGAGCTGCTGGCGAAAATCGCCGCGCTAGGCTAAAGCCCTGCCATGACCCAAGCCACCCCGGATCCAGTACCGTACAAGACGGTCAGGAAAGTTGACTCGGCAGCACGGCGTACGCGCCTGCGCGAATTCCAGATCCAGCTGATCGAACGCGTGCAGACAGCGCGTAGCGGTACGGATACCCGGGTGAATCAACTCGGGGTGATGATCGGTCAAACGCGCTGGCTGCTGGATCTGAAAGAGGCCAGCGAGATCGTGTCGATCGGCGCCATCACGCCGGTGCCGCTGACGCAGGACTGGTACCTGGGTTTGTCGAACTTGCGCGGCAACCTGATCAGCGTGGTCGATTTTGCTCGATTCCAGGGCCATTCCACCACCCAGATCGAGCAGGACAGCCGCATCGTCGCGTTTGCGCCGGCACTGTCTTTCAACTGCGGACTGCTGGTGTCGCGCGTGATGGGCCTGCGCAATGTCGCCGACATGGAGCTGCAGCCGGATCAGGCGGCAGCCGATACGCCATGGGCTCCCCACAGCTATCGTGACCGCGACTCCCAAGTCTGGCGGCAGCTCAACCTTTCGCTGATCGTGCAGGACCCGCGCTTTCTGCAGGTTGGGTTGTGATTCCGGCATGAGCCCGCGATCAGCCCGTTTTGAGCCCGTTTTGAGCCCGACAATGAGCAGCCCCGATCAAAACAACAATGTACGTTCCGGCAGCAACTTATTGAGAGTTAGGAGATTTTGCAATGGCATTTAACATACCGTTCTTATCCAGAGGCAACAAGGCTGGAGATGCCGATGAAGCCGACGCACTCATCACCGAATCAATGATCCCGGATCAGCACTTGGCGACGATCGGGGAGCCAGACCAGGCCGAGTCGCTGCAATCCACACATCAGGACGCATCGGCGATCGCCCCGGTCGCCGATGCGCCGGCGGCGGACAGCCTGATCGGTGACATGATGAAAAGTAGTGGCGACCTCAGGTTGCCGCTGATCGGTGGCTTGCCGCTGCAACGCCAGATCCGCGTGCTGCTGATCGCACTGGGCGGCGCATTGTTGATCGGCGCATTCTTCGCGTGGCTCAATTCCAGCACCACCAACCTGGCTGCGACCCAGACCCAGATCGCCGGTGAGGCGCTGATGCACTCGCAGCGTATCGGTAAGGCGGCGCCGAACGCGATTCAGGGTAATCTGGAGGCCTTCAAGCAGCTCGACGACAGCCGCCACGAATTCAACCAGGACCTGAACATCCTGGTCAAGGGCGGCGAATATCAGGGGCGTTCTGTCTCGAGCCCTACAGCGGCAATGGAGCCGATCCTGAAGGACACTCAGAAGGTATGGGGCAACTCCGACAAGGCTGCGGAGACCATCCTGAACCTGAAAAAGGAATTGACCGGCTTCGGCGTCACCCTGCAACAACTGAATACGCTGTCGCCGAATCTGCTCGAACTGACCGAACAGATCTCGACGCTGAAGGTGCAGAGTGCCGCCAGCCCGCGTGAAATCTCGGCCGCCGGTCAACTGGTGATGTTGACCCAGCGTCTGGGCCGCAGCGCGAACGAGTTCCTGACCTCCGAAGGTGTGAACCCGGAAACGGCGTTCCTGCTGGGTAAGGACACCAATACCTTTCGCGACATCGTCGAAGGCTTCCTGAACGGCAGCGAGGTGCTGAGACTGACCGCAACCAAGGACAAGGACACCCGCGAAAAGTTGCTGGAATTGCAGAAATCGTTTGCCGAATACCAACAATCGGTATCGATGATTCTGGGCAATCTGCAGAAATTTATCGCGGCCAAACAATCCGAACAACTGCTGTTTGGCGAAAACGAAACACTGAAACAGCATCTGACCAATCTGCAAAAGACCTACCGTGCCGAACAGAACCTTGGCGCACCGTTTTACCTGATGCTGGTCAGTGCGGCGCTGGCGCTGCTGGCAGCAGCCGGTATCGCACTGGTGCTGCTGCAGGACGGCCGCAACCGTACCAAGGACGCCGACGTGCGCCGTCAGGAAGCCGATACACAGCGTCTGCAAGCACAAAAGCAGGAAGAGCACGCGAACAGCACCAACGAACAGAATCAGGCCGCTATTTTGCGTCTGATGAACGAATTGCAAGAAGTGGCGGATGGTGACTTGACGGTGCAGGCAACGGTGTCGGAAGACATCACCGGCGCGATCGCCGACTCGGTCAACTATACGGTGGAAGAGTTGCGCGGCCTGGTCGGGCGCGTAACGCATACTGCGCAACAGGTTACCTCGGCATCGAATCAGGCCCAGAGTATTTCGACCGACCTGTTATCGGCGTCGCATCAGCAGTCGCGCGAGATTCAGGATGCCTCGCATGCGGTGCTGAAGATGGCGGAAGAAATTACCGACGTATCGAAATCGGCCAACGAATCGGCCGAGGTGGCGCGCCAGTCGCTGGTGGCAGCGGAGCAAGGTTCGCGGGCGGTGGAGAACGCGATCAAGGGTATGAACGAGATCCGCGAACAGATCCAGGAAACCTCGAAACGCATCAAACGCCTCGGTGAATCGTCACAGGAGATCGGCGAGATCACCGAGCTGATTTCCGATATTACCGAACAGACCAACGTGCTGGCGCTGAACGCTGCGATTCAGGCGGCTTCCGCCGGCGAAGCAGGGCGAGGCTTCTCGGTGGTTGCGGAAGAGGTGCAGCGACTGGCGGAACGTTCCGGCGAAGCGACCAAGCAGATCGGTGCGCTGGTGCGCACCATTCAGACTGATACCCACGATGCAGTTGCCGCTATGGAAAAATCGACGCAGGGTGTGGTTGAAGGAGCGAAACTGTCCGATGCTGCCGGCGCCGCACTGTCCGATATCAGCCGCGTTTCGAACCGCCTGGCGGAATTGATTCGTGGCATTTCGTTCGCGACCGAGCAGCAGGCAACTTCAGCCAACGGCGTGGCGAACAATATTCAACATATTCTGAGCGTGACCGAACAGACCCAGCAGGGTACGCAACAGACCGCAACGTCGATTCGCGAACTGTCGCTGCTGGCGGAAGAACTGAAGAATTCGGTATCGCGTTTCCGTGTTGTCGCCTGACCCGGGAAGCAGCTGTCATCGTTGGTGCGTGGCACCGGCATTGCACAAAGATGGGCAAGCCGGGCTTGCCAAGGCCGCCATGCTCGGGTCGTCGCAGTAATGTCGGTGGCAGCGTGACTCGACGTCGGTGGTTGGCTGGATTGGGAGTTCTCTGCGTGGAGGGTGTTTGGCGGACATCGGCATACCGCACGCGTTGCCTGAAATGCATGCAAGCACTCGCTCACGCACTGACCCAATGAAACGTACCGTACCAGCTTCCTGATGGCATTACCTTGAACCTAAACCTCCATCCCATCAACAGCCCATGTGTGATGCGTGGCGATAAATTATTCATCCGGTCTATCGTTTTTTGAATTCGCGAGGCAACCATGACCACCCCATTTTCCGCTTCATCCCCCGGTAGTCGGGCCAATTTCGATACTGGACCGCTGTCGTGGGTGATGGGCGAAATCCGCGAGGCGCTGGCGCAATCGAAGACTGCGCTGTTTGATGCCGTGCTCAAGGATGCCGAGTCACAATCGACTTCGCTGCGTCATGCCAAGACTTATCTGCATCAGGCGCACGGCGCGCTGCAGATTGTGGACGTCGACGGCGTCGCCCTGATCACCGAGACCATCGAAGACCTGATCGATCGTCTGGAAGCCGGGCAATTGCCGGTCAGTGCGGCAACTACCCGGGCGATCGAACGTGCGTATCAGGCACTAGTCGAGTATCTGGAAGAATTGCTGTCCGGTGCACAGCCGCAACCGGTTACGCTGTTCCCGTATTACCGCGCGTTGCTGGAAGTGCGCGGCGCAGAGCGAATTCACCCGGCCGATCTATTTTTCCCGAACCTGGCACTGCGGCCGCAATTGCCGCCCCGCGCGGCCGCCGCCGCACCGGTCGACTATGCAGGTCTGCGCAAACGGTTCGAAAGAGCGTTGCTGGGTTTGCTGCTCAAGAGCAATCCCGATACCGAGCGCAACAATACCGTCGCCATCAGCGACATCATCGCCGAGATCGAGTGCGCGCAGACCATTCAGCAAACCCGCGAATTCTGGTGGGTCATGCACGGATTTGCCGATGCCGTAAGCGCGGCGCAGGCGCAAAATGATCTGTATGTGAAACAGCTGTTGGGCCGTATCAATCTGCAGATCCGGCGCCTGGTCGACGGCTCGCCGAGTATCTCGGAGCGGCTGTTGCGCGATGCGCTGTTTTTCATCGCCCGGGTCGGCGCGCCGACACCGTTGTCGCTGCAAATCCGCCGTGCCTATCAGTTAGACGGACTGGTGCCAGTCGACTACGAGAAGCAACGTTACGGACAGATCGACGTCAATGCGCTGGCGCAAGCCAAGGAAGCGCTGGCGCAGGCCAAAAATCTGTGGAGCCGGATTGCCGGCGGCGATGCCAGTGTCACGGCCGCGTTTGAAGACGAAATGAAAACACTGGCCGAGTCCAGCGTGAAGCTCAATTCGCCGTCGCTCGCCAAATTATTGCGTGAGTTAAATGGCATCGCGCGTCACGCCAAATCCGACAGCCGCCTCGGTCTGCAGATCGCGACCAGTTTGCTGTTCGTTGAAAACGCGCTGGATCAGATCAATCGCCTGTCCGACGACTTCCCGGAGCGGGCCGATGCCCTCACCGCGCGCCTGTTGTCGATTGCCGCCGGCGAAACACCGCAGGATTCGGCGCCATGGCTTGACGAACTTGCGCGCCAGGCGCAGCAGCGACAAACCATGGTGGTGCTGGCTGGCGAAATGAAAACCAGTTTGCGCCAGGTCGAGAAACTGCTGGACGAGTACTTCAATGACGCCGCCAAACGCGATGCACTGGTCAATATCGACCCGATATTGCATCAGATCGGTGGCGCACTGGCGATTCTGGAGCAGGACGACGCGCTGCGCGCGGTCCAGCACACCCGAGCGGCGGTGCAGCGCTTTGCACTGCCGGAGGTATCGATCGAACCGACCGGCGAGGCCGGGGAGCAAGGGGCCGCCGGCGAGTCTGTCGTCGAGGCCGCACCGGATCGGCAGGCACTGCAGGATGTGGCGCAGAATATCGGCGCGCTCGGTTTCTTCATCGAAATGCTGCCGCAGCACCCGGAGACCGCGAAAACCCGTTTTTCATTCGACCAGGAGCAGGGAATCTTCCGTGCCAGCTTGCTGGAAAAGAACAAGGCCGTCGGCACCATAAATGAGGGCGCCGCATCTGCGCTGCTGCTGCCGGCCATTGACGTTGCAAGTGATCTGACAGATGCAGATCACAAGACTTCAAACCAGCACACCGAACCGCACAGCGACAGCGTACCAACCGTAGAAGACGAGCTGGTCCGGCACCAGCGGCAATCGGCTGACCTGGCAGTGTCGCTGGCGGCCGAACCGGATAATTCCGCGTTGCAGGAGCAGTTGAAGGAATCGTTGGTCCAGATCCGTCAGGACGCAGCTTTACTCGACAATACGGAAGCGACCGATCGGGCCCAGGCGGCAATCGATATTCTGGAGCGTCCGGACTTCAGCACGTCGCAGAGCACGCTGGCCGATATCGTCACGGCGACCGCCCAAGTCCCGGCCGCGGCGGAAGTCGTGGCAGCAGTCGTGACGCCGGCAACCGAGGAAGCGGTCGACGCCGAATTGCTGGAGATATTCATGATGGAGGCAGAAGAGGTGCTGGCCTTCGTCAAGCAGACCTTGCCGCAGTCGCGTGGCGATATCAGCAACCAGGAACATCTGACCACCTTGCGCCGCTCGTTCCACACGCTCAAAGGCAGCGGCCGCATGGTTGGCCTGAACACGTTCGCCGATGCCGCTGGCAGCATAGAACAGGTCATGAATCTGTGGCTGTCGGAAGCCCGCGCCGGTACCCCGGATCTGTATGCACTGCTGGACAAGACACAAGAACAGTTAAGCGCCTGGGTCTGCGAGATCAACCTCAATGGCAATTCCAGCCGCAGCGCGAGCGCGCTCAAGAGCGCGGCGGAACGCGTGAAGCAGGGGCAGCCGTTCCATTTCGACGAAGTGGAGCCGGCACCTGTGGCGGCCGTCGCATCGCTGGTCAACGATCTTGATCAACAGAGCAGGCCCCGGCTTGAGAGTCAGATCGCGGTTCCGGTCGAGCCTGCAGCCGATCCTCGTGCCGAGGTGCACGCCGACCTTGATCAGCAGGATTTCGGCGTCGCCGATGAGCATATCGAACTGGCAGGCAGCGAGTCGCTCGAACTGGTCGAGCCAATTGAACCAATCGACTATTTAATTGAACTGATTGAACCGGTTGAGTTGAATGAACCGATAGAATCAATAGAATCAATAGAATCAATTGAGGCGCAATCGGCACTGATGACCGAGTCCGCACCTGCAGACAACGGCGTGCAGACGATCGGGCAGCCCGAATCGGCAATGCAGGCCGACCATGCTGCGGCGCACGACGGCATCGATGACGATAGCGATATCGTGTCGATCAGCGACTTCGTGTTGAGCGAAGAGCCGGAACCGCTCCCGCCAGTAGCGATCGAGTCTGTCGCCGCGTCGGAACCGCTGATGGAGGCCGAAGTCATTGACTTTCCGGGTCATCTGCCGCCACACGCCAAGCCGGACGACAGCATCAAGCAGATCGGCGAGCTCGAGATCAGCGTTCCGCTTTACAACATTTACCTGGCAGAAACCGACGAGATCGTACGTCGACTGGCGCAAGATTTTGCCGAATGGCGCCATGAGCCGCACCGTCCTGTCAGCACCCAGGCGGTGCATGCGGCACACTCGCTGGGCGGCAGCTCCGCCACGGTCGGCTTTCAGTCCTTGCAGCAAGTCGCGCATGGTCTGGAGATGATGCTGCAAAGCTTGACGCGCCGCCATGTCAACCTGCACTCGGACGAATACGACAAACTGGACCAATGCGTCGAGCGTCTGAAGCTGATGCTGCAAAAATTTGCAGTCGGTGAAATGTCCCCGTACGAACCGGAACTGGTGCGTCAACTGGCCCAGTTGCAGGACGATGTCGTCGCGCGTGCGGCGATCAAGACGATGCCAGCGCTGCATGAGGACCTGGACGCCGCTGATATCGAGGCGTTGAACGAAGCAGCGCACACTGCCGAGCAAGAAACACAACAGGAAACACCACAAGCAACACTGCCAGAAACAACGCTGGAACTGGCGCACGCAATGGAACCAGTTGCCGAAACCCGTGGCGTGTTGCCGATGTTTGCTCAGCCGCAAGTGCCGGTGCTGCCGACCGCGGTATTCCCGACCGCGGCTGAAGCGATGGCCAGCGAGCAGGCCGAGCAGGCACTCGATCCGGCCTTGATGCCGACGGATGAGCTGGATGCCGATCTGCTGCCGGTGTTTCTGGAAGAAGGTCAGGATTTGCTGCCGCGCATCGGCGAAGCGCTGCGTGCATGGCAGGACAATCTGAGCGACAGAGGCTCATCGCAAGCGGTGCTGCGCCTGTTGCATACGGTGAAGGGCAGCGCCCGGATGGCCGGTGCGATGGGGCTTGGTCAGCACGCGCACGAGATGGAAAGCCGGATCGAAAACATCGTGCATGCCGGTCCGGCCTCTGCACTGGCACTGGAAGACCTGGTGGCGCGGCATGACCAGTGCATGCATCTGTTCGATGCCCTGCAGGATCCGGATGCGACCAAAGCTGCGCAGCAACCGCCAGCCACCGCAACATCGTACGAAGCAACGAGCGGGACTGCGATGGTGCCGGCGGCACAGAAAGCTGCGGTGCCGGCAGTTGGGCCCGTCACCGCCGGCGCGGCTGCGGCGGCGCCGGTATCGCTGGTGCGGGTACGCGCCGACATCCTCGACCGGCTGGTGAATCAGGCCGGTGAGGTATCGATCTCGCGCTCCAAGCTGGAGACCGAAGTCGGCACACTGCGTCAGTCGCTGTCCGAACTGACCGAGAATATGGCGCGTCTGCGCGGCCAGTTGCGCGAGGTCGAGATTCAGGCCGAAACCCAGATTACGTCGCGCATGTCGCATAACAACGACCGCGAATTCGACCCGCTCGAATTCGACCGTTTCTCGCGCTTGCAGGAACTGACCCGCATGATGGCCGAGAGCGTCAGCGACGTTGCATCGGTGCAGGACAGCCTGGTGCGCACCGTGGATGGCGCCACCGCCGACCTGATGACACAGGCGCGTCTGACGCGCGATCTGCAACAGGATCTGATGCGGGTGCGGATGGTGCCATTCGCCAGTATTTCGGAACGCCTGTACCGGGTCGCGCGCCAGACTTCGAAAGAAGTCGATAAGCGCGTCAGCCTCGATATCCGCGGTACCGCCGTCGAAATCGATCGTGGCGTGCTGGAGAAAATGACCGGACCGTTCGAACATCTGCTGCGTAACGCGATCGTGCACGGGATCGAAACTCGCGCTGCGCGGCAAGCCGCGGGCAAGAGCGAAACCGGCGAACTGCTGGTCGAAATTCGGCAGGAAGGTAACGAGGTCGTGATCCAGTTCACCGACGACGGCCAGGGCCTGAATCTGGAACGGATTCGCGCCAAGGCGAGGGCGGTCGGCTTGCTGACCGATGAGCGCGATGCGAGCGACGCAGAGACCGCCGATTTCATTTTCCAGTCCGGTTTTTCGACCGCGCAGGAAGTGACCGAGCTGGCCGGACGCGGCGTCGGCATGGACGTGGTGCGTTCCGAAGCGGCGGCGCTGGGCGGTCGCGTCGCGATCGCCACCGAAGCCGGCAAAGGGGCGCATTTCACAATTCATCTGCCGCTGACTCTGGCGGTCACGCAAGTGGTACTGCTGTCGACCGGCGGCACCACCTACGCGGTACCGTCGGTGCTGGTCGAGCAGGTCCAGCAATTGAAGGGCAATCCGCTGGCCAACGCCTACAACGAAGGCGCGATCGTGTGGCAGGGCAACCGGGTGCCGCTGCATTATCTGTCGGCGCTGCTCGGTGATCGGTCGGCGACGCCGGTGGCGCAGCAATATTCGCCGATCGTGATCCTCAGGAGCGGCAACGACCGCGTCGCGATTCACGTCGACGAAGTGATCGGCAACAAGGAGGTGGTGGTCAAGAACATCGGGCCGCAACTGGCGCGCATGATCGGCATCGCCGGCGCCACCGTGCTCGGTTCCGGCGACATCGTGCTGATCGTCAATCCAGTGCCGCTGGCGCAACGCGTCGCAAACGAGAACCTGCGCGCACCGCGTATCACGCAGTCCGATGCGCCGCACGAGATGGGGGCGGTGGCCAATCTGGCGCCGGCCACAGGTGCAGCAGCATCGCGGCAGCCAACGGTGCCTGGCACCGACGCAGTGCAGGGTCTGCGCAAGAAGCATATCGTGATGGTGGTCGATGATTCGCTGACGGTACGGCGCGTCACGCAGCGCTTCCTGCAGCGTGAGGGCTATCAGGTGGTGCTGGCGAAAGACGGGGTCGATGCGCTCGAACATCTGCAGTCGATTGCGCCGGACGTGATGCTGGTCGATATCGAGATGCCACGGATGGATGGCTTCGACTTGACCCGTAACGTGCGCGGCGACGAACGCAGCAGCCACATCCCGATCATCATGATCACGTCACGTACCGCCGACAAGCATCGCAACTATGCGATGGAACTGGGGGTCAACGAGTACGTCGGCAAGCCGTTCCAGGAATCGGAACTGCTGAAGATGATCGCCGGCTTCGTCGAGAAGGAAGCGACGCTGTCCTGACAGTCATCGCCTTCCCAAAAACCCGTGCCGTTTGCGGGCCGGTTGGGAAATATGTTGCAATTTCGTAGGCGCTGCCCACGTCGCCCTCTGTGCTCTACGGCTCAGGGGGCTTTTCTTTCGCCCGAAGAATCCTTGCTTTAGTACGCATCAGTAGATAATATACTTATCAGTAAATAAGTTAATAACTCTTAATGCTTATGCAGACTTCCTCCCCTCATTGGCACTTCCCCCGTCCGGAGCTGGCGCAAGCGTACTTGGCGTCCTTTGAACTCGGACTGTCCTCCGCACGCGGATTATTCGCCAGGCGCCGAATGGGGAAGACTGAATTTCTGGTGCAGGATTTCATCCCGGCGGCCGAAGCCAAAGGATACGCGTGCGTGTACGTCAATCTCTGGGATTTGAAGGACGACCCTGCCACAGCCTTGGTTTCCGCGCTGCACAAAGCGATCGAACCCAAGAGCTTTGCAAAAGCCTGGGAGCGACTCAAGACCCCGTTGAAGAAAATAAAGGCTTCAGGGAAAGTGGCCGGTCTTGCAGAGGCGGGCATTGAGGCGGAACTCGCTGATAAAGGTCGACTGGCTGGTACCTTGCTGATGGACGTGATGACGGCCTTCGACAAGACTAAAATTCCGGTGATACTCATCATCGACGAAGCCCAGGTACTTGCCAACGCGGAAAACGCGGTCTTTGCGCACGCGCTTCGCGCCGCTCTGGATATTCGCAGGGAGCGCATCAAGGTCCTGTTTGCTGGAAGCTCTGAAGCCACCTTGCGTCGGATGTTCGGCCGCTCGTCGGAGCCATTCTACAATTGGGCTGCGCTTGAGCCATTTCAGCTTCTTGGAAAAGAGTTCGTGACGGCAATGGTCGAGAAGGTAACCAGCATCGCACGTAACCCATTAGCTTTGGCAGATGCGCTGGCCGCTTTTGACGAGCTGAAGCAGACACCGCTGTTCTTCCGGCTCTATCTCGACCGCTATCTGACGAATCCGTTTGAAGGCGCGCAAGGCGCCTTGAATTTCACCAAGGAGCATGTCTTCAACAACATGGGATTTGAAAAACAATGGGACGACCTGCTGCCGGCCGACCAGGTCTTGCTGGCAATGATTGCAGAAGGCGCCTCTGACTTGCAGGGCAGTGAGGCGCGCGGGCGCATCGGCGCGAGCCTCGGACTAGAGAAGCCGGTTGCCGCCGCCACGCCGCAAAACGCTCTGCGCAGGTTGGCCGACAAAAATATTGTTACCCGGATCGACCGAGGCAACTATCAATTCGAAGACGAGGCGTTTGCCGATTGGGTCCGCCATCGGGAATGAGGACAGCCCGAAGATTTTGTTCAGCGCAGCAATGATTTGCCCTTCCGGCCCCGACGGCCACCACCAAACATTGGCCCGCCTCATGTCCGGCGCCATCAGAGGGTCAGAAACGTGCGAAAACTGCTAAAATGCGCATTATGGCGAAGCAAAGCAAAAAGCCGAGCGCAACCGGCAAAACTCCTTCCGCGCCTGGCAGTTTCCAGGAGAAATCCGCTTTTTCCGAAATTCCCGGCACCATGGACACTTTAGAGCTCAATCTGGCGAATCATTTTCTGATTGCAATGCCGTCGATGCTCGATCCGATGTTTGGCGGCACCGTGATTTATCTGTGCGAGCACAACGCGCAGGGCGCGCTCGGCGTCGTCATCAATCGGCCGACCGACATGACGATCGACGATTTGTTCGAGCGTATCGATCTCAAGCTGGAAATCGCGCCGAGCAATCCGGATGCCTCCAGCGCGGTGTTGTTTGGCGGCCCGGTGCAGGACGATCGCGGCTTCGTGCTGCACACGCCGCGCGGCGATTATTCGTCGACCCTGAAAATCACCGACGACATCTCGTTTACTACTTCGCGCGACGTGCTGGAAGCGGTGGCGGTCGGCAGCGGACCACAGCAAATCCTGATCAGTATCGGTTACTCCGGCTGGGCCGCCGGGCAACTGGAAGAAGAAATCGCCCACAACGGTTGGCTGACCGTGGCCGCCGACCGCAGCATCATATTCGATCTGCCGATTGCCGAGCGCTATACGGCCGCGATCAAGCTGCTCGGCATCGATCCGATGATGCTGACCGGCGAGGCGGGCCATGCGTAAGCCCGCGGCCCTGTCAGGGCCCGGCCGATGAGCGAGCTGACCTTGCTGGCCTTTGACTTTGGCCTCAAGCGCATCGGCGTCGCGGTTGGCAATACCATACTGAAACAGGCGCAGCCGCTGACCGTGATCAGCGCCGCCACCAACGATGCCAAATTCAGCAACATCGCCGCCCTGATCGACGAATGGAAGCCGGCCCGCTGCGTGGTCGGCCTGCCGTTTCACCCGGACGGTGCCGAGCACGAGATGACCGTGCGCTGCCGCCGCTTCGCCAATCAGCTGCACGGCCGCTTCGGGGTTGAAACCACGCTGGTCGACGAACGCTATTCGTCGGCAGTGATCCCGGCCAAACGCGGCGCGGTGATCGACGCAGAAGCCGCCGCCATTATCCTGCAACAATATTTCGATGACACACAATAATCCCCAACTCAATGCCGAGGCGCTGTACGCGACCCTGGCGACCCACATCAAGTCCGCGCTCGCGCGTACCGAGGGGCTGGCCATCGTCGGGATCCATTCCGGCGGTGCCTGGCTGGCCGAAAGACTCGCGACCGAGCTGCAATTGCAGGAGCGGCTAGGCTTCATCGATGTCTCGTTCTATCGCGATGATTATGCGGAAAAAGGCCTGCATCACGAGGTCAAGCCGACCCAGATCCCGTTCGATGTCGACGGCGCCACGATTTTGCTGGTGGACGATGTGCTGTACACCGGCCGCACCACGCGCGCCGCGATCAACGAGCTGTTCGACTATGGCCGTCCGGCCAGGATCCTGCTGGCCGCGCTGGTCGATCGCGGCGGCCGCGAGTTGCCGATCGCCGCCGATTTCGTCGCGACCACGATCGATTTTGACGGCACCCTGGTGCTGCGACGGGCCGACGACGGCCAACTTTCCCTGACGGTGGACAATGCTTAATCCGCAACTGAACAAAAACGGTGAACTGCAACATCTGCTCACCATCGAAGGCCTTCCCAGATCCATCGTCACCCACATCCTCGACACCGCATCTTCCTTTGTCGGCGTATCCGATCGTGAAGTGAAAAAGGTGCCGCTGATGCGCGGCAAGAGCGTGTTCAACCTGTTCTTCGAAAACTCGACCCGTACCCGCACCACGTTCGAAATCGCGGCCAAGCGGCTGTCGGCCGACGTCATCAATCTGAATATTTCGGCCTCCAGCGCCAGCAAGGGCGAGTCGCTGATCGACACCATCGACAACCTGTCGGCGATGCATGCCGACATGTTCGTGGTGCGTCACTCGCAATCCGGCGCCCCGCACCTGATCGCCAAGCATCTGCGTGACAGCGGTCAGGACCACGTGCGGGTGGTCAACGCCGGCGACGGCCGCCATGCACACCCGACCCAGGGTCTGCTCGACATGTACACGATCCGGCACTACAAGCAGGATTTCAGCAATCTGACGGTCGCGATCGTCGGCGACATCCTGCACAGTCGCGTCGCGCGCTCCGACATCCACGCGCTGACCACGCTCGGCGTGCCCGAGATCCGCGCGATTGGGCCGCTGACCTTGCTGCCGGCCGGCCTCGAACAGATGGGCGTGCGCGTGTTCACCGACATGAATGAGGGGCTGAAAGGCGTCGATGTGATCATCATGCTGCGGCTGCAGAACGAGCGCATGAACGGTGCGCTGCTGCCGTCCGCGCAAGAATATTTCAAGAACTACGGCTTGACACCGGAGCGGCTGGCACTGGCCAAGCCGGACGCGATCGTGATGCATCCGGGCCCGATGAACCGCGGCGTTGAGATCGACTCGGCGGTGGCCGACGGCGCGCAGGCAGTGATCCTGCCGCAGGTCACATTCGGCATCGCGGTGCGGATGGCGGTGATGGGGATCCTGGCGGGTAACTAAGGTAAGCCGTCAAAACAAGCAAGCTAGGTAAGCAATCGTTCCGTTTCCGTGCGCGCCGTGCTGCTGCGCGCGGATCCGGGTCCACGCGATAAGGAAAAAATGAAACTGCATATCAAGAACGGCCGACTGGTCGATCCGGCCAACGGCATCGACGCAAACAAAGACATTTACATAGACGGTGGCAGGATTGCCGCGATTTTTGACGCGGGCCACGCACCGGCCGACTTCGCGCCCAAGCGCACCATCGACGCCGCCGGCCTGATCGTCGCGCCTGGCCTGGTCGACCTGAGCGCGCGCCTGCGCGAACCGGGTTACGAATACAAGGCCACGCTGGAATCGGAAATGCAGGCCGCGATGCAGGGCGGCGTCACCAGCCTGGTGTGCCCGCCCGACACCGACCCGGTGCTCGATGAGCCGGGACTGGTCGAGATGCTCAAGCACCGCGCCAAGACGCTCAATCGCGCCCATGTCTACCCGCTCGGCGCACTCACTGTCGGCCTGAAAGGGCAGGCGCTGACCGAGATGGCGGAACTGACCGAATCGGGCTGTGTCGGCTTCTCGCAGGCGACCCAGCCGATACGCGACACCAACGTCCTGCTGCGCGCGATGGAGTATGCCAAAACCTTCGGCTACTGCATCTGGCTGCGGCCGCAGGATGCGCACATCGGGATCGACGGCAATGCCCACAGCGGCGCGCTGGCGTCGCGGCTCGGCTTGTCCGGCATCCCGGTGATCGCCGAAACCATTGCGCTGCATACCATCTTCGAATTGGTACGCGCCACCGGTGCGCGCGTTCATCTGTGCCGTATCTCGTCGGCAGCGGGGCTGGACCTGATCCGCGCAGCCAAGAAGGAAGGCTTGCCGGTGACCTGCGATGTCGGCGCCCATCATATCCACATGACCGAAATGGACATCGGCTATTACGATTCCAACGCCCGCATGCTGCCACCGTTTCGGGCCCAGCGCGACCGCGATGCGATCCGCCAGGGACTGCTGGACGGCAGCATCGACGCGATTTGCTCTGACCACACGCCGGTCGACGACGATGAAAAATTGCTGCCGTTCGGCGAGGCCACGCCCGGTGCGACCGGCCTGGAACTGCTGCTGTCGCTGGCGCTGAAATGGGCCGACGAGACCGTCGACGCGCCGGAACAGCGCGTGTCCAGGGCGATCCGCAAGGTCACCTGCGACCCCGCCGCTGTCGCCGGCATGGATTGCGGCCACCTGGCAGTCGGCAGCGTCGCCGACATCTGCCTGTTCGACCCGGCCGCGCGCTGGACGGTCGAAGCCGGCGCCCTGGCCAGCCAGGGCAAGCACACACCTTTCCTCGGCTATGAACTGGCCGGGCAGGTCAGGACCACCATCGTTGCCGGGCATGTGGCGTTCGAAAGGTGATGGATGGGCGGCCGTGCCGCGATTATTTTAGGCGCTGAGGTTCATCGCCGTAAAACGTGCCCAACAATTACTGTCGTCCCAGCAAACGCTGGGACCCAGCGTCGTTCGTTGCACTCCTAAATTATTGATAAGACGACGGGTACAAAATCCCAACATAAGCCGTTGCGGCAACGTATGGCGAATCGTGCTGAGTAACGCCACTGGGTCCCAGCGTTCGCTGGGACCCAGCGTTCGCTGGGACGACGATGCGAAGGGTGGCAATTTGGGACTTACGCAAAATGCGTAATTTCGTAGGATGGGTGAAACCCATCATTGAGCGCCAAGGTAGAAAGATGGGTTGCACCCATCCTACTTTCTTTTTCGTTTGCGTAAGTCCAGTAATTGATGAAGAGCCGGCCAGTTTAGCTTGAGCTTGCCGAAGCTCAGGGGCGCCTACCGTAGCGTTTAAAAACAGGTGAAAAATACAAAAATATGGGGAGTATCATTAAAAATTATGATATTCCCCGCATATTCAAAGCGAATTTAAAAATACACCAATGAGTATATTATCCGGATTCAAAGGCGGCGCATGATCGTCTATCACCTGTTGCGCGTCTGCATACACCTCTGTGTCGGCCTGTTTTCCTGCGCTGTCGTGTTCCCATGCACCGACGCCAGCGGTCGTGACTGGCGGATCCGGCGTTGGTCGCAGCAGTTGCTGAAGATTTGCGGTGTGCGCGTCGAGGTCAATCAGCGCGACGCAACGCTCGTGCCGGGTGCGGTGGTCGTGGCCAATCATATTTCATGGCTCGACATCTTCGTGATCAATGCGATGCAGCCGTGCCGCTTCGTCGCCAAATCCGATATCCGCGACTGGCCGGTGGTCGGCTGGCTGTGCGACAAAGCCGGCACCATCTTCATTGCGCGCGGCAACCGGCGTGACGTAAGCCGCATCTTCAAAGGGCTGGTCGCCAGCATCCACGCCGGCGAGCGCGTCGCGTTCTTTCCGGAGGGCACCACCGCTGCGCAGGGCACCTTGCTGCCATTCCATGCCAACTTGTTCGAGGCGGCGATTGATGCCGAGGTACCGATCCAGCCCTACGCGCTGCGCTATCTCGACGCCGCGGGCCGGCACCATTCTGCAGTCGAATTCATCGGTGACATGAGCTTCGCCCAAAGCATGATCGCGATCCTGAAGGCGCGCAATATCAGCGCCCATTTGAAGCTGTTGCCATCGATTGACGTCAACGGCGCCCATCGTCGCGCACTGGCGGCCGACGCCAGGCAGGCGGTGGCGCAGGCGCTGGGAGTGACGCTGATGCCGGAAGTCGATCCGTCGCAACCATAACCCTGACTACCCAATGTGTCGGAAATATCGGGCCGGGCTGTTAATTTCTCGTCTCCTTCATCCGTTCGGGCAAGGCTGTTAATGTTGCGTCCCCATTATCCGTTCGGGCTGAGTAGCCGCAAAGCGGCGTATCGAAGCCTACCTCAGCCGTGAACAACGCTCCCTTCGATACGCATAATTTTGCGTCCCCGTTATCCGTTCGGGCTGAGTAGCCGCAAAGCGGCGTATCGAAGCCTACCTCGGCCTGAACAACGCTCCCTTCGATATGCATTCGCTACTCAGGGCGAACGGATCCCATAACGCGGGCGGATTTCAGCGTGAACGGTACCTGGAAAAATTAACGACATTGGCAGTATGGATTGTTAGCACAAATAAACAGGGTGAAATGCCATAAAAGTGGCATGAGTATATTGCCATGACCGGGTTTAACAGAACTCCTCAGGGCGCCTGATCGGTCGCGGCAGCGCAATCAACCTGCAACACACTACGGTCGTCCAGGCAGACCGCCGTCAGTTTGCCGCCCCAGATGCAGCCGGTGTCGAGTCCGATCAGATTCGGCCGCATCAGCAGCCCCAGCGCCGACCAGTGCCCGAACACCACCGTCACATCCTCGGTGCGGCGCCCCGGCACATCAAACCACGGCAGATAGCCGGGCGGGGCGGCGTCAATCCCGCCCTTGGTGGTAAATTCCAGCTTGCCCTCGGGCGTACAAAAGCGGATCCGCGTCAGCACATTGACGATGCAACGCAAGCGGTCGACCCCGGTTAGCCCTTCATCCCACGCGTCCGGCGCATTGCCGTACATCTCGCGCAGGAAATCGACCCAGTCCGGCCCGCGCAGCACCGCCTCGACTTCGTGCGCATAGGCCAGCGTTTGCTGCGCGCTCCATTGCGGCACGACCCCGGCATGCACCAGTAAATGCCCATCTTCGAAATGCGCCAGCGGCTGGTGACGGATCCAGTCGAGCAGCTCGATGCAATCCGGCGCGTCCAGGATGTCCTTGATGGTGTCGGACCGATGCGACTTGCGAATGCCATGCGCGACCGCCAGCAGATGCAGATCATGGTTGCCCAGCACGGTAAGGACCGCATCACCGGCGGCGCGGCTCTGCGCAATCTGTCGCAAGGTCGGCAACGATTGCGGCCCACGATTGACCAGATCGCCGATGAAGGCCAGCGACGGCCGCTCGGACCGCGCGTGGATCCGCGTCAGTAGCGCCTGCATCGGTTGACGGCAACCTTGCAGATCGCCGATTACATACGTACTCATAAGCTTGTTTCTTCCCAAATAATCAGATTAATTTTAGGTGAATTTACTGCAATGCAAGTGAACTTCTCGCTCCGTGCAGCACCATCAATCCTGATCTTTTGTTGCGACGCAGCAACCGATGCGCCATTTATTACAATTAGTCACACGTTGACACCCCAGTCGCCGGGCATCAGGCCGGATTCGCCCATTTTTCCGTTAAAATAGCGGGTTGTCGATTTTCTATTTCGCCGAGGATAAGAATGATCTTTGTAACAGGTGGTGCCGGATTTATCGGCTCGAATTTTGTACTCGACTGGCTGGCCCAGAGCGACGAACCCGTCATCAACTTTGACAAACTCACTTACGCCGGCAACCTGAACAATCTGACCTCGATCAATCAGGACCCGCGCCACATTTTCGTCCAGGGCGACATCTGCGACACCGCTCTGGTAGCCACCCTGCTGGCCACCCACAAACCGCGCGCGATCGTGCATTTTGCCGCAGAGAGTCACGTCGACCGCTCCATTCACGGCCCCGGCGAGTTCGTGACCACCAACATCAACGGCACCTTCAGCCTGCTGGAAGCGGCCCGCGCCTATTGGTCCGGCTTGGATGACGCAGGCAAGGCCGCCTTTCGCTTTTTGCATGTGTCCACCGACGAAGTGTACGGCACACTCGGCCCGGACGACGCGCCTTTTACCGAGACCACGACCTACGCGCCCAACAGCCCGTATTCCGCGTCCAAGGCGGCGTCGGATCACCTGGTGCGTTCTTACCATCACACCTACGGCTTGCCGACGCTGACCACCAATTGCTCCAACAATTATGGCCCCTACCATTTCCCGGAAAAGCTGATCCCGCTGATCATCACCAACGCTCGCGCCGGCAAGCCGCTGCCGATCTATGGCGACGGCCAGCAGGTACGCGACTGGTTGTATGTGAGCGACCACTGTGCCGCCATTCGCCGGGTACTGGAAGCAGGGCGCTTGGGCGAAACCTACAACGTCGGCGGCTGGAACGAAAAAGCCAACCTCGATGTCGTGCATACCTTGTGCGACATCCTCGACCAGCTTGATCCCAAAGAGAGCGCCTCACCCTTCAAGGGCGAGGCTGGGAGCGGGATGGGTTCCTACCGCGACCAGATTACCTACGTTACAGATCGTCCCGGCCATGACCGCCGCTACGCGATCGATGCCCGCAAGATCGAGCGTGAACTGGGCTGGAAGCCCGCAGAGACTTTTGAGACCGGCATCCGCAAAACCGTGCAGTGGTATCTGGACAACCAGGAATGGGTACGCGATGTGCAGTCCGGCGACTACCTCAACTGGGTCGCTAAAAACTATCAACAACGCGATGAAAATCGCGGTGACAAACTAGGAACCGCGTAATGGTGACAACAAAACAAACCAGCCGCAAAGGCATCATCCTGGCCGGCGGCTCTGGTACTCGCCTGTACCCAGTCACGATGGCAGTCTCCAAGCAGCTGCTGCCGGTGTACGACAAGCCGATGATCTATTACCCCCTGACGACGCTGATGCTGGCCGGGATACGGGATATTCTGATCATCTCGACACCGCACGACACCCCCCGCTTTCAGGAATTATTAGGTGACGGCCGCCAATGGGGCATCAACCTGACGTATGCAGTGCAGCCGTCACCCGATGGTCTGGCGCAAGCCTTCATCATCGGCCGCGAATTTGTCGGCGACGCGCCATCTGCCTTGATCCTGGGCGACAATATCTACTACGGTCACGATTTTGAAACGCAATTGCTGGCAGCCTCCGAGCGCGAACATGGGTCGACGGTCTTTGCCTATCATGTCCACGATCCGGAGCGTTACGGTGTTGTCGAATTCGACGCCGAGCGACGTGCAGTCAGTATTGAAGAGAAACCGACTCAGCCAAAATCCAATTACGCCGTCACCGGTCTGTATTTCTACGACCGGCAGGTATGCGACATTGCCGCCAGCATCAGGCCGTCGCCACGCGGCGAGTTAGAGATCACCGATGTTAATCGCGTCTACCTCGAAGGCAATCAATTGAATGTCGAATTGATGGGGCGCGGCATGGCATGGCTCGACACCGGCACCCATGAGTCTCTGTTGGAAGCGGGGCAATTCATTGCCACTATCGAAAACCGGCAGGGCCTGAAAATCGCCTGTCCAGAAGAAATCGCATTCCGTAAAGCTTATATCGACGCCGCACAGCTGGAAGAGCTTGCGCGACCGCTCCAAAAGAACGGCTATGGGCGATATTTGTTGGGTCTTCTAACCGATAAGGTGTACTGATTATGCGTATCCAGACTACATCTATTCCCGACGTTTTGATTATTGAACCCAAGGTATTCGGCGACGAACGCGGTTTTTTTTATGAAAGCTTCAACGAGCGACGTTTCGCCGAATTAACCGGCGTTGCGACAAAATTCGTACAAGACAACCACTCCAAATCCGCCAAAGGCGTATTGCGCGGTTTGCATTATCAAATCCAGCAGCCGCAAGGCAAACTCGTGCGCGTCGTTGCTGGTGAGGTGTTCGACGTGGCGGTGGATATTCGTAAAAGCTCGCCAACCTTTGGTCAATGGGTCGGTGTGACCTTGTCTGCCGACAACAAACGCCAATTATGGGTGCCGCCTGGTTTCGCCCATGGTTTCGTGGTCACCAGCGATTCAGCAGAATTTTTGTATAAAACCACAGATTATTGGGCGCCGGAATTTGAACGCAGCATTCTCTGGAATGACCCTGCGATCGGTATCAATTGGCCCTTGGACAATGAGCCACAGCTATCACCCAAAGACAAGATTGGGGTCCGATTGGAAAACGCCGAGGTTTTCGAATGAGGTTGCTAGTTACTGGTGCTAATGGTCAGGTTGGATGGGAGCTCGCGCGTAGCCTGATGCCTCTAGGTGAAGTTATTGCAGTTGATAGAGCACGTTGCGATCTTTCCCGTCCAGACACAATAGCCGCGCTCATTCAGGACATTCGTCCGGACGTAGTTGTCAACGCCGCCGCCTACACCGCGGTCGATAAGGCAGAACAGGAAGAGGCACTGGCCACGGTCATCAACGGCACAGCGGTCGGCGTTCTGGCACAAGAGGCGCGCAAAGCCAATGCGCTCTTGATCCATTACTCGACCGATTATGTTTTCGACGGCAGCAAGGACAAGCCCTACGTCGAAGACGACGTGCCGAATCCGGTCAATGCCTACGGACGTTCGAAACTGGCTGGCGAAATTGCGATTAGGCAAGCAGCATGCGACTACCTCATTCTGCGCACCACGTGGGTCTATGCCGCTCGCGGAAATAATTTTGTCAAAACCATTCTCCGGTTGGCGCGTGAGCGCGACGAGCTCAGTATCGTTGCAGACCAATTCGGGGCTCCTACTTGGGCCAGGAATATCGCCGACGCCACTGCGCATATGATTCGCCAAGCCTCGCTGGAGCGTCGTGCCGAACAATTCACATCCGGTATTTTTAACCTGACGAACTCGGGCAAAACTACCTGGCATGGCTTCGCTCAAGCGATCGTGGCAGCGCAATCACCGGCCAGTTTGAAACTCACGAAACTAAACCCTATCCCGACAACGGCTTACCCACTGCCCGCCAAAAGACCTGCAAATTCGTGTCTTGATGCAGGTGAATTCGGCAAACGTTTTGGACTCGTCATGCCAAGCTGGGAAAATGCATTGGCCTGCTGCCTGAGTGAAGTCGTGCTCAAGGAGAATGTATGAATCCACATGCCGCACAACCAACTTCCTTGCCGGCTCTCGTCACTAGCCTCTGGCGCAATCGCGAGCTCATCGGGCAAATGACCAAGCGCGACGTGGTAGGGCGCTACCAAGGCTCGGCCATGGGACTGGCCTGGTCGTTCTTCAACCCCGTGTTCATGCTGGTGGTGTATACCTTCGTCTTCTCCGAGATTTTCAAATCTCGCTGGGGCGGGGTTGGCGCTACCGATAGCAAAACGCAATTCGCCCTGGTCCTATTTGTCGGCATGATCGTGCTTAGCCTGTTTAGCGAGGTGCTCAACCGCGCCCCCGGATTGATTCTTTCCAACGCCAATTACGTCAAGAAAGTTGTATTTCCAATTGAAATACTGCCAGTCGTCGCCATGGGTGCTACCTTGTTCCATGGCCTCATCAGCCTTGGCGTGCTGCTGGCCGCCTTCGTAATCTTTAACGGCTACTTACACTGGACGGCGGTTTTCCTCCCCCTGGTACTGCTTCCGCTGGTTATTCTCACCACGGGTCTTGCCTGGATGCTGGCATCCTTAGGCGTATTTTTGCGCGACGTCGGGCAGTTCATCGGCATCGTCACCACCGTGTTGATGTTCCTCTCTCCTGTCTTTTATCCGGTGACCGCAGTGCCGGAAAGGTTCCGTCCATTCATCATGGCCCAACCGCTTACCTTCATCATCGAACAAGCGCGTGAAGTGCTGATCTGGGGGCATTTACCGAACTGGATTGGTTTGGGTATTTACACCTTGGCGGCTATCGCCATGGCTTGGGCAGGCTACGCCTGGTTCCAAAAAACCAGAAAGGGATTTGCCGATGTCCTCTAACGATATCGCCATCCGCGTCACCAATCTCAGCAAATGCTACGAGATCTACGCCGCCCCGCGCGACCGGCTCAAGCAGTTCGTCCTGCCCCGCCTGCAACGCCGGGCAGGGAAGCCGGCCAAGCAATACTTCCGCGAATTCTGGGCACTCAAAGATATTTCACTCGAAATCAAAAAAGGTGAAACCGTCGGCATCATCGGGCGTAATGGCAGCGGTAAATCTACCCTGCTGCAAATGATCTGCGGCACCCTTAACCCAACCAGCGGCAGCATTCAAACCAATGGCCGTATCGCAGCACTGCTGGAACTTGGCTCCGGCTTCAATCCCGAATTCACCGGGCGCGAAAACGTGTATATGAATGCCTCGGTGCTCGGCTTAAGTAACGAAGAAATCGACACGCGCTTTAACGACATCGTTGCCTTCGCCGACATCGGCGACTTCGTCGAGCAGCCGGTGAAAACCTATTCCAGCGGGATGATGGTGCGCTTGGCATTTGCCGTCATTGCACATGTGGATGCTGACATACTGGTGGTGGATGAGGCGCTGGCCGTAGGTGACGCGTTCTTTACCCAAAAGTGTATGCGTTTTTTGCGCAACTTTATGAAAACCGGAACGGTGTTGTTTGTCAGTCATGACACAGCCAGCATTAAAAGCCTCTGTAACTATGCCGTATGGCTTGAGAAGGGGCAGGTGATACAGGAAGGCGCACCCAAGGAGGTCTGTGAACTTTACCTTGAGGCGTTTTACGAGGCCCAACAAGGCACGAGCAGCACAACCAAGCTCAGAGAATTCAAGGCGCCAGAGGATTCAATTCCAGTTAAAGATCAGCGGCTGGAGTTCATTAACGCCAGTAATTTGCGCAATGATTTACAGATATTTAAGTTCGATCCAGACGCGGCATCCTTTGGAAAGGGTGGGGCGCAAATTCACGATGTTCGTCTTCTGGATGAAAACGAACATCCGCTTGCCTGGATTGTAGGTGGAGAAAAAGTCACGCTGCGAGTAATGGTCCACGCGTATCAAGACCTCGATTCCCCTATCATTGGTTTTTATGTCAAAGATCGTTTAGGGCAAGCTCTATTTGGAGACAACACGTTTCTATCCTACAGAGAGCAGCTTGTTCATTGCAACGGCGGGGGCGAGCTTCAAGCGGACTTTGTTTTTTATATGCCGCTGCTCCCCTCTGGCGAATACAGCATCACGATTGCCATAGCCAACGGCACCCAAGAAATACACGAGCAACAGCATTGGATACACGATGCCGTTTTGTTTAAATCAGAATCAAGCAGCGTTGCATCCGGTCTGATAGGCATTCCAATGCTCGAAGTAAAGATGCAAACTTTAGA
>NZ_JBHRTP010000093.1:0-4457 GCF_042646465.1 Pseudundibacterium arcticum | reverse complement strand
GCGCTGGGCTCACGGCACTTGGAGCATTTTGAGTTAAATGAATTGAAGCAGCATGCCACCAACTTCAACCAAGCCGTGGCCGAACGCGACGGACAGATCACCAACCTCAACCAAGCCGTGGCCGAACGCGACGGACAGATCACCAACCTCAACCAAGCCGTGGCCGAACGCGACGGACAGATCACCAACCTCAACCAAGCCGTAGCCGAACGCGGCGGACAGATCACCAACCTTAACCAGTCCGTGACCGAACGCGACGGGCAGATCGTCAACCTCAACCATGCCGTGGTCGAACGCGAAGGGCAGATCGCGATTCTCAGAGATAAAGCCGACCGTATCGTGATTGACAAGGACTCTGAGACTCGTAATGCACAACAGCAGCTGAACCAGATCATTCACTCCCGCTCTTGGCGCGTAACCGCGCCATTGCGCAAGGTGGTCGCGGCTATCAGGCAAGGAGCTCCATCAGCCTGCATGTCGTTGCTGGGAAAAATAGCCGAACGTTCACGGATTCGGCGCGAGGTTGAGACCATCAAAGAGTCAGGGCTTTTCGACGAGCCTTTCTATCGATCAATGTACCCGGACCTGCAGTCACTATCTTTGGACGTAATCAGACATTACTGTGAGCATGGTTGGCGAGAAGGAAGAAATCCCTCTGCCAACTTCGACACCCGTTGCTATCTGGCAACCTACAGCGATATTCGCAATGCGGACATCAATCCTTTTTGGCATTACGTTGTCGTAGGCGCTTCGGAACTGAGGAACGCCGTCCCCGATTCGGTTTTGGTATCCCATCAGGAGAAGATCTCCAATACAAAGCTTGACGCGGAGGTTGATGCCATCAAAAAGTCTGGTCTATTTTACGAGTCCTTCTACCGCTCAACGTACCCGGACCTTCAGCCTCCACCGTGCGATGCAATCAGACATTACTGCGAGTTCGGTTGGCGCGAGGGAAGGAGTCCCTCTGACGACTTCAACACCAGCTTCTATCTGGCAACCTACAGCGATATTCGCAATGCGGGCATCAACCCTTTCTGGCACTACATTGTCGCAGGCGCGTCGGAAATGAGGCTCGCCGTCCCCGATATGGCCACGGTCCACGAGAATGACATTTGGTTTGGCGTTGTGGATACCGACATCAAGCTGCTCGCGTTTTACTCGTCGCCCGACTGGGCAACTTTGCGCAGCGGACGACCCATGTTCAAAGGCCACTCGCAGCCGCCTCTCCCGCACGACGAATTCGGGTTCTATGACCCGTCGGATTGGCGGGTGCTCAAACATCAGGCGGAGTTGGCGAAGCGTCATGGCCTTTACGGCTTCTGCTTTGATCTCGGCATTGGTGCGGCAGGCGACGGACGCGCTCAGCCGGTCGATAACTTCCTCGGTCACGACGATATCGACTTCTGCTTCTGCGTGCAGGCCGAGCTGCCTTCGGAAGATGCTCTCGCGCCTCTTGTCGCCTCTATTGTGCGCACCGTGTCGGATCGGCGGTATATCCGTATCGCAGACCGGCCGCTCGTTCTCTTCACGATGCCTGACGAAAGGCGGTGTGCCGCCAGCGTCCTTGGTCAACTTAGGCGCCTGCTTGCCGATCAGGGCATCGGCAGCCCTTTCCTGGTCGGCCGGTGGGCGTCGGCTAGTGAGGACAGTTCGGTTGCGTCTCTGGCGATCCTGTGCGATGCCGTGCTCGATTTACCCAGTGCTCCGGTACCTGGCGAGACAGGCGACCTTTTGCCACTGGACAAGAATGGGGTCGACGTAGTGCCCTACGGTGTGGTCGCCTCGCAGGGCGTTGATCGAGCTCGAACGGCGCAAGGCTCCGCTCACCCGTTCTTTCACTGTGTCACGCTTGGGCGCGATAACACCGCCAGAAAGCCAGAGCGCCCGCTCGTGTACACGCGCTTTCACGTGAGGGATTACCGCCGCTGGCTGGACGCAGCCATTGCCGGCGCGAGGGTTGCCCATCCGGAAGATCGCCGCTTCGTGTTCGTGAATGGGTGGAACGATTGGAATGAGGGGCTCTTCCTTGAGCCCGACCGGCAGGGTGGCTTTTGTCGCGTCAACGAAACAACCCGCGCACTCTTGGACATCTCCCCGGGTGCGGTCATGCCCAAGGTTTCCGTGATTGTGCCGAACTACAATCACGAGCCGTTCCTACGTCGCCGGCTGGACAGCATCTACGGGCAGACGTACAAGAACATCGAGGTCATTTTGCTGGACGACTGCTCGTCCGACCAGAGTCGGTCCCTGATGGACCAGTATGCCGCGGCCTACCCTGATATCACCAGTACGCTGTACAACGACGAGAACTCGGGTAGCGCCTTTCGCCAGTGGGCCAAGGGAATCAAGGCGACCACAGGCGACCTCATCTGGATTGCGGAAAGCGACGACTACTGTGATGAGCGCTTTCTCGAGGTGCTCGTCAGTTGTTTTGAGGACGAGGCCGTTCTGCTCGCCTACGCTAAGTCCACTTTTGTGGACAAGAACGAAGTTCCTATTCGAGACGGCTTCCAGAGCTACCTGAGCGATCTGGAGTGCGCTGAGAAATGGAACGGTTCGTACGTGGAGACAGCTCACAACGAGGTGAGGAGTGCTCTGGGCATTAAGAACACGATCCCCAACGCAAGCGGGGTTCTCTTCAAGCGCCCGATCAATATGCCCCTGCTGGACGACGAATCTTGGCTGTCGATGGTTGTCGCGGGCGATTGGGTCTTCTACCTTGAAATCATTCGGGGCGGGAAGATCGCTTACTCCACCGAGACAACGAACTTCTTCCGACGGTACGAAGGCAGCGCGGCCGAGGTCACCTATAAAAAAAGCGTTTTCTATAGGGAAGTGGGGATCGCAAGCCGGACGGTCGCGGCACTGTACAACGTGCCTCTGAAAATTCTGGAGCAATGTCGAGAAGGATACAGGACATTCTACGAGAAGATGGTCGGCCAGAGCGATGAGGAATTCGCGCTCTGGTACGACTACCAGTCCATCCTCAAGGCCCGTGAACGTAGGCTGCCGAACGTCATGGTCTCGACCATGGGGTTCTTCCCCGGCGGAGCCGAGATCCTCCCCATCAGGTTGGCGAACGAATTCAAGCGCCAAGGCCTTTCAGTGGTGTTGCTGAACGCGGGTTTGAATCCCCGCGAAGATGGGGTTCGCCGGATGCTGCGCAACGACGTACCCGTCATCGAGACGTCGAGCGTTGAGGATGTGAAGGCGATCATCCGCGATTTCGGGGTAGAGGTGCTGAATACGCACCAGTGGCACATTCAAAAGTACCCGCTGCAGGTTCCGGATGTCTTTGACGAACTGCGTGGGCATGTCGCCTCCCTTCACGGAATGATTGAGCATGGAGACGCTTTCGGCGTCACTGAGGAGCAACTCCGCAAGTCAGACCAAAGCGTCACCACCTGGGTCTATACCGCAGAGAAGAATCTCGTTCCCTTCTCCTGCATCGGGCTCTATGACAAGTCGTCGTCCCGGTTTGTCAAGATGCCTAACGGAATGCAGCCTCCTCGTGTCGTGCCGATACCGCGCGCAGACATGGGTATCCCGGAGGATGCCTTCGCACTCTGCTGCGTCAGCCGCGCGATACCCGATAAGGGATGGGCGGAAACGATTATGGTGGTTGAGCGAGCGCGGGCGCTATCGGGCCGAGACATTCGCCTCATACTGGTAGGTAATGGACCGGTCTACGATGAGTACTGTCGAGCCGGTGCGCCCGATTTTGTCTACTTGGCGGGCTTCAGCGAGAACTCGGTCGGCCACTATGCGGCGGCGGACATGGGAATCATGCTGACAAAGTTCAAGTCCGAAAGCTTTCCTCTGACTATTGTCGATTGTCTCTTTGCTGGGAAACCCTACATTGCCTCTGATGTAGGGGATATTAGAAATATGCTGACGACAGCTGACGACATTGCTGGTGACGTGATCGAGTTGGAGGACTGGGAGGTTCCGATTGAAAGAGCTGCGCAAGTTGTCGCGGCTTTCGCGACTGATAAGCAAAAATACGTGAACGCCCTGGCATTGGTGCAAGACGCCGCCAATCGCTACCATATCGACGTTGTGGCATCTCAGTATGTTCGTCTTTTCGAGAGTAGCCGTGATGAACATCGGCTTCGATTCAGCGGGTGCGGCAATTGATTGCATCAAGGTCGCGACAACTAACAAAGCTGGTACGGTTTGCCGGGCAGTTGATTCGCGGGGAATTCGGAATAGTGGGTCATTGCAGCGCGCACGCCGACAACTGCAGCGACCAGCGCCTTGTGCCGCGCAGTACCGCGCGCAGTGTCTTTCTATCAAGGCTCGTTGCGGTTGGCCATCCACCGTGTTATGAATGAAAACGATCGGCGGGGAAAAAGTCGCGCTGCGGGTAATGGTCCATTGTTTAAATCGGAATCGAGCAGTGTTGCATCCGGTCTGATAGGCATTCCAATGCTCGAAGTAAAGATGCAAACTTTAGA
>NZ_JBHRTP010000092.1:0-36161 GCF_042646465.1 Pseudundibacterium arcticum | reverse complement strand
AGTGTCCAGTTTGGCGTGGAATGCGTGTCCAGTTTGCGGCGGATTAGGCGTCCAGTTTGGCTGGATTACGCACCGGATCACAGCCTGGAAACTCGGAGTCCGAATTGTTAGCGTTCCGGCGCGCCGAATTCAGGATCATCCGTAACGAGGTCAACGACCCTGAACACATTCCCAACCTGCGGGTAATCCCATCATCGGTCCCGGCTGATCTCAGCCAATGGTTTTCAAGAGTAACCTTGGTCGAGCGCCTGCGTGAAACGAGGGTCTTTTACGGCTTCGATCGCATCGAACAGAATCCGCAGGCACTCGGTGGGATGCCTTATACGGCGAAGGATCAGCTGTTTCGCGAGCCCCCTCAGTCACCGCAAGACAGGTGGTTGCCTGCAGTCGAGGTGTTCGGCGAAGGCATATACATTGAACTGCATGAGCATGGAATCGCAGAGTGGCAGCGTGAAAATGAAAAGTGGATCCGTGGGCGACTGGATGACGCCTTCATCACCCGGCTCCAAGATTTGTACCAGACCCTGCCGCCCTTGGGGGCTGCAGACCGGGACTGGGCTTCCCGATATCTTCTGATTCACAGCCTTGCTCATGTTCTGATCAATCAGCTGGTGTTTGAGTGTGGTTACAGCACAGCCTCGTTACGCGAGCGTTTGTATATTTCGTCCGATGCCACAGCACCGATGGCGGGAATCCTTATTTACACCGCAGCCGGAGATTCGGAGGGTACGATGGGTAGCGGTGTTCGCTTAGGCTGACCGGAACGCCTTGGGCCGCTTGTTCGGCGTGCTATCAGCAGGGCTTCTTGGTGTTCAGCCGATCCGGTATGCTCTGAAAATATGGGCGGTCAAGGCTCGCGTCTTGCGAATCTGGCCGCCTGCCATGCCTGCATTCTTCTTCCAGAAACGTCGTGTGAGACCATCAATCAGGGACTGGACCGGGCCATGATCGTCGGAACTCCGGATGACCGCCGGCCGGGCCTGATGTCAGATCTGTTGCACGATGCATACGTAGGAATAGACGATCTCTGGTTATCCAGCAGTCTTGATTTTGACTATCAGCCGATGCTCTGGTGCCTGTGGCGGAGGCAGCTTTTGGTATTGGCGGAATTCGAAGTCATCGTGCAGACCGTTTCTATTGACAAATAGGCTGACTGCCAGCGCCAGTGCTCAACTTGCCGGTAAAAAAGAGCAGAAACTAACAATGCTGCCTGGGGTTGATATCTGTCGGCACTCAATAAAACAAAAATTAAACCAATAAAAAACCAAGATAAAAATAAATAATCGTTTTAAAACAATGGCTTAAAATTTAATATGAATTTATTCATTGTTTTGTATGATTCATGGTGTTAGCCTTTGCTCTTCCGGTCAACAGGTGAAGGCTAAAGACATGAGCGGTTTTCCATCAGACTTCGAACACCGTGCCAGCTCGGTGTCGGACATCAGCACGATGCTGACATCCCTGGGCGCGGACCAGGCAGTCCTCAAAATGCTGCCGAAAAATGCGAATGACAAAAACCAAATCTACATTGCGTCAGATTTTGGCCTTTTGTATGACTTGTTTGGCCTGACGTTGGCAGAGCGTGGCGCCAGCACAAGTGAAACAAAAGGCAGGTCTGAGCCAGGCAGACGCATCCCTGAAGCGGTTTTCGACAGTTTTGCATGGGTCCGGCGTGACGGCTCGCTTGTCGAGGCCAAGCGTGTCAAGGCCATCATTTACCCGCAATACCCTGAAGCACGCCTTTCTGGCTTTCAGACCGTTGAGAACACGATGCCACAGTCCTTGTCCGTGGCATTTACCAAGTCCAATGGAGAGACAAAGCGCCTGCTCGTTCTGGGGCACCTGCCCGGTGGTGCCTGCGTGGCATTGATCTATTTTGATATTTCTGCCGAGCTTGAACGTGAAGTTGCCATACTTCCGGGGTGTGACCGATCGAAGGTGTGCAAGAGACTGGTTTTGGAGCAGGGAAGCAGCAAGAAGCTCGAGCGCCTTCTTGCCGATGTGGTTGGCAGACCATTGCGGGGATGCCGGTTAGATGTGTATGGCACTACGTTGCCATTTTCCGGGACCCAGGTCTGTGGCTATACCCTTGAACATGCTCTGGGCATTGTTCCCAACTCGGCTATGGACGGCGACATTTACGGGATTGAACTCAAGACTCATACGCAGCTCAAGGTGACACTCTTCACGCCAGAACCTGATATGGGCCTTTATGCCAGAAATTTCAAAGAATTCATGGAGCAATATGGGTATCGGGATGCTGACGGCGATTACAGACTAACAGGCATTCATAGGTCCAGGGAGCGTTGCGCCAAGTCTGGTCTGACACTCAGGGTCAGAGAGTTTCGCGTATATGAAATTGAAAAAAACAAGACAGACTGGATAAGGTCTGAAAATGGGGACAGGAGGCCGTTTCCGTATGATTTTTCCACGTCGCTGACGTCGAAAATGGACGCGGTCGAGGTTGTGCTGGAAGACGATAACGGAGTCGTTGCAGCCGGCTGGAGTCTGGAACGTCTGCTGAACTGCTGGGGCGCCAAGCATAATGAGGTGGTGTACATCTCCGCCAGGAAAGAAAATAATCCTGATGCTGACGACCAGAAAGGCGGCTACGAGCACCTGGTTACCTTCGAGCCTACAGTCATGTGGTGCAAGAATACCTCGGCAGAACGCATGCTGAAAGCCATCAATGACGGCGTTATATTTCTCGATCCTGCGCCGAAACTGCATGCGTCCGACCCGTCAAAAAACAAGCGCCGGGCTCAATGGCGGGTTAACGATATTACAAAAGCAGTCCATGCACTCTACTCAAACGTCGAATTCAAAAAGCTCAACTCATAGAACGACGTGGCAGATACCCCGCTTTCCTGCTGATGATTGTCGTTTCCGGTAGCAGCAAAGGTTGAGTCGTCGAGGAGAGACCCAGACAATGCCAACGATGAGACGTGTTACGCATGCCCTGATCAAACAACTTGTTAAACTATCCTAACGAACTGATATATTTGTTCGAAAAATAATCGTCGTTTTTGGGAACAACAAAAAAAGGTATCAAACATGCCGTTCGAAAAAAAGATTAAGGACGAAATTATCGTTTATGTCACGAGAGACATCGCCAATGAACCATGGCATGTTGACTTTTTCCGGTTTATTTCTGACCAGAAGCTTGCACAACGCCTCGGGGAAGAATTTATATCAACAAGATGCCTGTATAAAATCCTTGAAGGGCTGGATGTAACAAAATGGATGTTGCGTGCACAAGTTCGCCAGCAAATTATGTCGTATGCGTCGATTTATGAGGCGGCGCTTCATCACCTATTATTCGAAGTTTTTGCAGCAGATCCAAAAGTTATCGCGTTAGGGCAGCAGACTGGAAGAAACGATATATCTATTCCCGCGAGCAAACTCGCGTTGCTCAAATCCCACTTAAATCATAATGGGAAACCGATTTTCATAACATGCGAGGCAGTCAAGAAAATCAAGGTAACCAAGATCAGATTCGACAAGAAAGCAGAATGCGCCAGGGATCTTGGCCTGATTGATAACAAGCTGCTTCTGGAGTTGATTGAATTTTACGAAGCAAGGAATGCAATTCACATCCATGCCGAAATCCGTAAGTCCCTTAAATATCAAATTGACCTTTCTTGGCGTGCTTACAGAAGGATGGAGCTTTTTAAAAATCAAATTGAGGCTCGCTTTGTGGCACTTGGACTCGTAAGCTCGTTCCCAGCGAAGCCTCCCAAGAGTAAGAGATCTAAGCCGTCTGGACCAGCAGCCAACTTTGCAATGCCTTGACTTCCCCGTCGGTAACTCATGTCAGAAAATTCTGATTTCTGTTGAGGGGACGTCACGGACGCGGCCCAATGATCAGTAAACCATCGCTCTAAGCGGCCAAGCTTGTTTAGCCTAACAAATGATTGCTCTGGTCAGAAAATTGAAATAAATTTTCGCCCCTTTTCTTTGTAATTCAACGCCAAGTTTCAGATCGAGGAAATTCCGTAATGTTCATCACATGCAATGCCTCTCCTGGAGAGGTACTATCGCAATTGATTACTCTTGGCCGCACGATGCCGGACCACACCAAGAAATTCAAGCATCTAGCTCACAACAAGGATCTCTGTCCCAAGTTTCATGAACAGGTCGAGACTATTCTCGAATCATTTAACCGGCACAAAGCATCCGCATTGGACATCCAAGGTTTTCGGGACAACGGTGCGGATATCCTCTTTCGGTTTGTCGATGAAGATGGGAAAAGTGACGCCATAGCGCTGCAAGTGAAAAGCCAGAAGGAAATTGAAGACGATATCAGGCGTCCCAAAGGTCAAGCGTCATTGGTTAGAGACCTGAAGGCGCAGCGCACCGAGGCACAATCAAAACACCAGATAAGCATGTACTATATCTTGCTTTGCTGCGACGTTAGCAAACATCGTGACTACGTTCGAAAGGTCGCCGCCGAATTCACGTCACTGAATGATGTAAAGATTGTGTCGCCCCAACATGCGTTACGTTTCTATAACCTCGACGCTGCTGAGATTGCAGCACATTGCGGCCAAATCCTTTGCAGGGACGACTATGTCGTCACGAAAGCGCGAAATGAGCTTAATGACTCAAATCCTGAATATCGACGGATTGTAATCGGTTCATTAGTTCACCACCTAGAAGGGAAGCAGACGTTTAGTATCGACGATCTACACGGTTTCGCCGGAGCCGATTCCATGACAGACAACGATCATCTCGTCGAGAGTGCTGATGAGGCGATACAAACCCTGATGTGGGAGCGTTTCTTTGCTGTGGATGATGGCCAAACCTTTACACCAGACGCCTTCGATTACCCTGCAATCCGTGCACTCTACTTTGACCTCTTTGTTCGCCACGGACTAACAGGTGATGGGGCATTTAAGTATCTGCTAATACTCACAGATTCACTCGACGTGGACGAAGAGGATACGCTCGATATTTAGTGTTCGTGTCAATTCATTTTTTCCCCATGTGCCGATGGCAGACCGGGGTTACTTTGAAGGCGAGAAAATTCTGGCGTGTCATGAGGCCGGCATGACGGCGCTCGTTCCCAAACCACTCACTTCTAACCGTAAGGCTGACGGCCGTTTCGACAAACGCGATTTTATCTATCAAGCGGCCAAGGATGCCCTTCGTGTGCACCTTGGTTTCGATTCGTTCGGACCGCACATGTTTGATCGAATTTGATTGTTGAGCGACAACTATCTTGGCCGGTCGTGTTGCCTCAACGGGAAATGTTACTTTATCAGAATTGCCGGATCCGTCGGCGTGAAATGGGATCGCAGGCTCATTGGGCGCACCTGTGGATGGCTGCGCAAATCCGCGTAAACCTGGCGGCGAGCGTTTTAGGGGGTTGAATTTTCCTAAATTTCTGCATCAGGTAGAAATCAGGGCCGCTGGGGATGGAGCTTCCCCAGTGGCAGCCCCGCGGCAGTGCGGGGGTCTGGGGCAGCGCCCCAGCGCGTCACCTCGCGTTTTTGCCGCCATATTTACGCGCTTTTGCGTCGCCAGTAACACCGCCGTTATGCGCGCAGTTTGGCGAGCTCCAAACTCCCCAGGATCATGTTTTTTGCCTGTTCCGCACGCCATCGCTGAACACGACGTTGCAGCGTCCGGAGTTGAGAGGTGCCGGCGTATGCGTCTGGCAGGACAGCGGCCAATCGCTCAAGCAGCTCCTTGGCGCTTACCGTTGGCTCAGTCATCAGCCATTGTTCGACAATTGACCAAGCGTGCTCAAACGGATCAGCACGCGTTTTCCACCATCTGGTCGCGCCTGGTTGCTTGCGGTGTGTAGGTCGAACCTCGCCGTCTTTCCAAGCGGTGGACAGGCTATGCAGGAAGGTGGCTACGTCCGCTTTGCCGGGGGCGCTTGCGGGCTCGTCCGAGGGCTCTTTGGTCAGTTCGGCCAGGCGCCGTTGGCCGTCCCGAATGGTCTGCAGGAGCAGCACGGGATCGAGGGCCTCGAATTGTTCGCGTAGCGCTGCTTTGCTTGCGTCAGTCACATTCGGCAGCGCCAGCAGCCGGTCACACGGCGTCATCGGTGCATGATATTTTTTTTGGACGCGAGCCCCGTCGCGCGCCTTCGATTTCAGCTTGAATGACGGCTGGAAAAAATTAATGTAAAGACGAGATGCAGCATACATCTGGCCCAGGTCATAGGTAGCGCGCAGCCCACTTAGTTTGCCGTAGCCCACCAGCCTCCTCACGATAGCGCCATTCTTCTGTTCGACCCATGCATTATCGTTTTTCTTGTATGCCCTCGATCGGGTCTGCACGAGGCCGTTATCCTTGCAGTAGTCCAGCACGGTCTGATTCATGAAGGCGCTGTCGTTGTCGGTATCTATGCCCAACATGGCAAATGGGAGTTCCGATGCCGCTTTGGCAAAGCCAGCAACGATAAGGGATTGATTGCGTACTGGCATCGCTATGCATTCCGTCCAGCCGCTGGCGATGTCGGTCAGCACGAGACTGTGAACAAAGTTACCGTCGTGTTTGACGCCTCCGCAGTGCTCGACCATGTCAACCTCGAGACAGCCAGGCGGCGGGTCGCCCCAGTCAGCAAAGGTTCGCACTGGAATGCTTCGACGTATGGCTGATCCCACGCCGGATCGACGCTTTCCTTTGCCGTCGATTTGTTCGCGGGTCTTGCGCAGCACACGGTCGATCGAGGCCGCACTGATCAGCAGCAGCTTGTCCTTGATTGCGGCGTCAAGAAGCAGGTGGCCGTGGCGTTCCATGGCATTGACCATTATCGGGATCATGACCTTGAGCCGCTTGCCACAGACCCTGTCACCGGCCTCCCACAAGACGATTAGCGCTTGCCGAACCGCCTCATTATAAACACGATTGCGCGGCGCCGCAGGTGTCACGGCCGATTCAGTCCCAGCTCCATTCAAGACCCGTATCGCGTGCTTACGGTGGTAGCCGGTGAGCGTTGAAAATTCATCCAGAATCTTGGCCTTGTCGGCTTTCGGCGCTGTCCGGTACCGATCGCCGATCGCAGCAATCAATTCTTTACGCGTTGTCATGCTGATTTGCCTCGTCATTTCGCCCCCATAGGCTTGCCATGGGTAGCATGTTAAGTGAGGCAACAGCTGCAACTCAGTAACAAAAACAGTGAGTCAATGCGACCGGCCAAGATAGTTGACGCCAACCATTTGATCTAATACTGATGAAAACACTGATCGTCGGTTACTTCACCACTTTTGCCCTGACCGGTTAACCACATCGCCACTGTTGAGGCCAATAATTCCATGGATTTTCTCGCACCATTTTTTCTGAGAGCACACTCCCAAATTATCAGCGTGCGCCATCCCGTATCATGTATTAAGTCAATGACTCGCTGATCCCGTTTCCGGTTTGCCTCTATTTTCTTTAGCCAAAATTCTGTTCTGGTTTGCGGCAGTTTGAAAAGAGGACAATTGTGGCCATGCCAGAAGCAGCCGTGTACAAAAATAACCGCGCGGTATTTAGGCAGGACGATGTCAGGAGTGCCGGGAAGCTGTTTTGAATGCAAGCGAAAGCGGAACCCCCGCGCGTGAAGAAAACAGCGGACGACAATCTCTGGGCGGGTATTCTTCTGCCGGATCGCCCGCATGTTTTTGCTACGAATTTCTGGAGAGTGAACATCTCCCATCTTGTCAGGCGGCCAGTTTCGCTTTACGTTTCATAACCTTCTTTGCTTCCAGTATTTTTGGTTTCATAAGTTTTGCAACGGCAGAAAATACAGGAACCACGACCGAGTTGCCAAACTGTTTGTAGGCCTGCATATCTGACACAGGAATGCGGAATTTTGATTCGCCGGGGCCATCGTACCCCATCAGACGCGCACATTCCTTTGGTGTAAGCCGACGTGGACGGTTCTTTAAGTTGAGCTTATGTGAAAAATCTTTTTTCGGATCAAAGCCACGGTCAACTAGTATTTCGGAGCCATCTTTGTAATAGCGTGCTGACAAAGTTCTGGTGACGTCGGTCGCCTTCACAAGGCCATAACCAAAACCGTTCCCCTTGGCTTTGTGTTTGATTGAGTAGTTAAATAAGTACTCCCAGAGCTTGGGCGTAAGAATGTATTTGTCATCAACTTTCGAGTCAAGAATATCGCCAAGAAATAATTTTTTCTTGGGATATAGCTTTGTGATCTCTTTCAGCGAAAAGCCGTTGTGAATGTTCAGGTCCTTGCGGAAACCGACCAGTACGATCCGTTCCCGATGTTGCGGGACGAAGTGTTGTCCGTCAATGATCTTCGGGTCATCCGGTCCGGCGGAATCAACATCTGCAACCCAGTAACCAAGTTCCTGGAGCGCGTCGAGGATGACTTTAAAAGTTTTTCCTTTATCATGGCTTTTCAGATTTTTGACGTTCTCCAGCAAGAACATCGGGGGCTGTTTAGCCGCGATGATACGGGCAACATCATAAAAAAGTGTGCCCTGGGTTTCGCATTCAAAACCATGTTTCCGGCCAAGTGAATTTTTCTTTGACACTCCCGCGATGGAAAATGGCTGGCACGGAAAGCCCGCCAACAGCACGTCATGATCGGGAATTATGTTATCGATATGCCTGTAGGCGTCGTTCTCTGAAATGTCGGGCTGCCCGCTAAGAGTAACGCTCCGGATATCTTCATTAAAAGTGTGATTGTCAGGGTCACAATAATAGTTAGCCTTGTACGTACGAACGGCATACGTATTCCATTCGCTGGTGAAGACACATCGGCCACCGATATCTTCAAAGCCACGACGAATACCACCGATCCCCGCGAAGAGGTCGACGAAATCAAATTCGTGTGCTGAATTGCCGGGTCGTTGAGGCAAAAGGCATTCGAGGTGCAGGTACTCAGCATGGCTAAACTCTGGATTGCCCTTTCCGTTTAACCACCGATTAATGGTTTCACGCGTAGGCGACTTGTCGAATTTCTCATGCAGGTAGGTTGCAATGAACTTCTGATCGTATATTTCAAGGACCTTTTTTAGTAACTTTAAATCTTCATCGTGCGCTTGCATGAAGCTCCCTGTTGGTGGAATTAACGTGTGACGTATTATCACTCATTTGACCCAGATAGTGTTGGCGGAGCGCTATCGGAATGTGAAATTTCCGGTCAGTTGTTATGTCTGCTGATCTCGATGACTCACAGAGGCCGTACCGGCGATACAGCAGCGCTGTAAGGTCAAATCGTCAGCGCGTTGGCGCGCAAAACCGCCAGTCAATTACGGTTCGCTTGATTCACGCGAATGTTCCTGACTCCTTCTTTGGTTTCGCCGTCTCCATCCTGCAGTAATTTGATGCTGATGACTGACGACACGTTCCGGCAGACGCCTCTTCACAGCTAGAATTGAACGATCGAACGAGCCGGAACAGTTTCTTTAGAAACCGAAGATTTGCCGCTGCTTTGCCCAGTCCAGCGGCAAATCATCCAGCATCTTGTCCAAAGTCATGCCCACCGGCTGTCGCCCGTCGAGAATCGCCTCTACGATATCCGGCGCCAGAAACGCCGATCGCAAAATCCGGCTCGCATACCGGTCATTCACCCCGCTTTCCGCTGCCAGGTCAGTCAGCGTGACCTTTTCCAGAGAGATCAGCTGCTCATACCAGTTGCGCCCGCGTGCAATAGCCTTGACCAGCGACTGGCTGATCCGCGCGGGCTTGTCCTTTGATTCGTCCTCTGCAAGTATCAGCCGTACTTCAAGACCGCACCGCGCCAACCGCGCATCGGCTGTCAATACGATGGCGTTATCGCCTGTGCGTGAACCCTCCTGGCCGACCGATATACCGGAGGCCGCAGCATGCATCGGCAAGAGTGCATCCCGCAGGGCAGAACGGCTGAGCGTGATATCGATGGTTTGGTCTTTGACAGTCACGCGATTGACAATCGCCTGAAGAAACTGACGTTGGGCTGTTGGCGGAGCGGCAGGCCAGGTTTCGACATGCTGGTGCGCCGCCTGCATCAATGTTTTCTGCTGGCTCGCATCAAAGCCGTTCGATGCGAGCGCCTCGAGTAATGCCTGGGTCGAGGTGAGAAACGTATGAATCCGGCCGGCGACGACATTTTCCAGATCCTGTGCCGGGATACGCACTGCCGGGCGATCTGCTGATGCCGTACTCGTATACCCAGAACGCGACACGTAATAGCGATACCGCTTGCCACGCTTGACGGTATGGCTAGGCGTTAAGCGCCGGTCATAGACATCGTAGGCCAATCCTACCAATAAGCTCGGCTCCCTGGAACGTGCACCGGAGCGCTGGCCTTGCACATTGTCCAGCATCTTTGCCTGCACCTGGTCCCACAACAGCATCGGAATAATTGCCGCGTGCTCTCCCGGATAGTGCCGATCCCGATGCACCGTATCGCCGATATACAGCCGGTTCTGGAGAAGCTCATATAATGCACCCCGTGAGTAGGGCTGTCCGCCGGAAGTCTTGCCGGTTCGGCTGATCCGAACTTTGCTGAATTTTTTCTGTACGTCTAAGACCGCTTTCAGCTTCGCCACGCAGCCCAACGCCAGATATTGTTCAAAGATGTGCAAAACGTGCGCCGCCTCGACTGCATTGACAATCAGCTTACGCTCCACGGCATCGTAGCCCACCGGCACCCGCCCACCCATCCACATACCTTTCTTCTTGGAAGCGGCAATCTTGTCGCGAATGCGTTCGCCAGTGACTTCGCGCTCAAACTGGGCAAACGATAGCAGGACATTCAACGTCAGTCTTCCCATGGAAGTCGTGGTATTGAACTGTTGGGTCACAGAGACGAACGAGACTTTTTTGGACTCGAACAAATCGACCATCTTGGCGAAGTCAGATAATGCACGGGTCAGTCGATCCACCTTGTACACGACTATGGAATCGATCTTGCCGCCTTCAATATCTTGTATCAGTGCCTGCAGGGCAGGGCGGGCCATGCTGCCGCCAGAGTAGCCGCCATCATCGTAGCGGGTGGCAAGCGCCTGCCAGCCTTCATGGCGTTGGCTCAGGATATAAGCTTCACAAGCTTCCCGCTGCGCGTCGAGCGAATTGAAGGATTGTTCCAGCCCTTCTTCCGAAGATTTGCGGGTATAGATGGCGCAGCGTAACGATCGGGCGAGCTCATTGGCCATGGCCAGTCTCCTTTGCCCGGTTGTTGCGACGAATGCCGAAAAAACGCGGTCCCGACCAGCGGCTACCGGTGATCACCCGTGCAATTTCGGACAGGTTGGTATAGCGCTGGTCGCGATACGTGAATCCGTCATCAATGACCTGCACTTCGTGGGTTTGTCCGCGCCAGGCACGAATCAATCGCGTGCCGGGCTTGATCGACGGTTGAAAAAGCAGCACCGGCTTCTTGCCTTCAATGACATCGCTTGCCAGTTTTCGGAGGCGCACGCGCGTACTCAATGCCAGTCCGCCAAATGCCTGTTCCTGGATGCGGTAGGCCAGACAATCAATGAGCAGAGATTTACGGGCACGAAAGGGCGGAGCGCGGCCAAAGTGTTCGTTCCACAGCGCTCGTAGAGCGGCGTTGTCCATGATTTTCAGCGCGTCGACGTTATAGGGATCGATCTTCAGGGCGCCGGCACCAGAGGCCTGGCGAGAGCGGGCGATTTTAGGCATATCATGGTCCTTCCCCCACCATTGACGCTCTGTGTGCACAGGAACGCAAGTCATTTATCAGGTGAATAAATATGGGCAATAGTGTTGATGAACATCCAATAGAAGCGCAGATTGCAGACGAACGTAAAGAGCGCCAGCGTCAAGAAGCGGCTTGCATTGAGGCAATCAAAGAGGTGCACGCGGCAGGGCCCACCATCAAGATCGGTACGCCGGCTCAGTGGGCGCGCCGTACGCGCGGCCGAGTATGGCTCGTCGCGAGCCCTCCCATTCTCAAGTATTCAAGCGGTGGTGTTTTTAAGGGCTGGTATGGTCCAGATCAAAAACGCGGCATGCCCAGCCGGCGTTCACCGGTTGAGCGATTCGTGGAGGCTGCATACAAGGAACGGGAGACATCGTTGCGGCGTTTTATCGATCCCCATGACCGCGCAGGCATACTCGGGCGTAAAAGTGGTCGTGCACGTATCACAGACAGTACCGCTTCGCAGATTCCTGAACTTATCAGCCAATTTGCCGCAGAGGGCACTCCAAAACATCAATGCACCAAAAAAGCCGCGCGCTTTTTGGACTGCTCAGTCGCTTATGTGCATCGCGTATTAAGAGAGAAAAAAACAATAGCAATACAACAAGAAGTCAAAAATGGTGATATCAACAACAAAGAAATGTCACCTGAACAGGATTGAAATTCAAAGCAGTGTCCTTAATGCATATTGTCTATATCGAGCCGTCTCATTCACTGACTGAGCACACCGATACGCATTTTGCATAGACGGCGTGTATTCGTGGCTCACAGGAGTGTGCGTCATGGACATGCAAACATCGCAATGTGACCAAAAGGTCGCAATCACCTATCGCAATACGGCCGAACTTAAACCTGACCCGCAGAATCCACGGCAACACAGCCGCAAACAGATCCGGCAAATCGCCGCCAGCATCAAAACCTTCGGGTTCAACACCCCGGTCCTCATTGATGGCAATGATCAAATCATCGCCGGACATGGACGCCTGCTGGCTTGCGAACATCTCGGCAGGCATGACGTTCCCACGATTTGCCTGGATCATCTGACGTCTGCCCAGATCCGCGCCTTCATGATCGCGGATAACCGACTGACCGAAAACGCCACCTGGGATGACCAGTTGCTGGCTACGCAATTGAAGGAATTGTCGTTGCTGGAACTGGACTTCAGCCTGGAAGTCACCGGGTTTGACATGGGGGAAATCGATCTGCGCATTGAAGGATTGATTACGTCCGGCGAAGCGGCCGGAGCAGATGATGCAGCCGATGCGGTGCCGGTGCCATCCGCCATCGCAGTCACGCAGGTCGGCGATGTCTGGCAATTGGGAGAACATCGCATTCACTGCGGCAATGCCCTTGACCATGCTGCATACAGCCTGCTGATGGAGGGTCATCGCGCAAGTGTGGTGTTTTCCGATGCGCCCTACAACGTCGCAATCGATGGACACGTCGGGGGCAAAGGCGAAATCAAGCATCGCGAGTTTGCGATGGCCTGCGGCGAAATGAGTCAGGCTGAGTTCACCCAGTTCCTGACGACGAGCTGCGAACTGATGGCGCGCCATAGCATTCCCGGTGCAATCCATTTCCTGTGCATGGACTGGCGGCATATGGCGGAAATGCTTGCTGCCGGTAATTTAGTCTACAGCGAGCTGAAGAATCTGTGTGTGTGGGTCAAGGATTGCGGAGGCATGGGCAGCCTGTACCGTAGTCAGCACGAGCTGGTCTTCGTATTCAAGCACGGCACCGCACCACACACTAACAATGTGCAGTTAGGTAAATACGGACGTAACCGCACCAATGTCTGGCGCTACCCCGGCATCAATTCATTTCAGCGTACTGGCGATGAAGGCAATCTGCTGGCGTTGCACCCGACCGTCAAGCCTGTGGCGATGGTCGTCGATGCTCTGCTCGACTGCTCGGAGCGTGGCGACATCGTGCTCGACGCTTTCTTGGGCAGCGGCACCACGCTGATGGCCGCCGAGCGCACCGGCCGGATCTGCTACGGACTGGAACTCGATGCCTTGTATGTCGATACCGCCATTCGCCGCTGGCAAAACTATACTGGCCAGCAGGCGGTCCATGCTGCCACCGGTCAACCCTTTGCCGAGCGCGAACTGAACCAAATCACACTGCGTGTCGAGGAGATGCATCATGACGCGTAAAGCAGACGACAAGAAATCCGACCTGCCCTATCAGGTCGGTTATTGCAAACCACCATCCTCGACCCAGTTCAAAAAAGGCCAGTCCGGCAATCCCCGGGGACGCCCGACAGGCAAGAGTAATCTCGCCACGTCACTCACACGCGCCCTGAATGAAAAAGTGACTGTCGTTGAAAACGGCGAACGCCGCAAGATCAGCAAACTGGACGCAGCTGTTAAGCAGGTGATCAACAAGGCAGCGGCAGGGGATGCGCGCGCATTTCAGCAAATGGTGAACCTCAGTTGTCTGGTTGCCGCAGACGATGGTCACGCTATACCCAATGCTTTAAACAAGGAGGCCGACAGAGAGGTCATGGCGCAACTGCTGGAGCGCTTTCACTTGGAAGGCAGTACTTCATCTGAACGCCGTACTGATACTGACCAAGTCACGGGCACCCCAACATCTGCACCAGCTCTTAAGAGGAAACCATCATGAATCTCACCCCGTACGAATATCAGACGGTCTTGCGCAACGACTTGTGTACCTTCATTTACCGCTGTTTTGTGCATTTGAATCCCCAGACTCCCTATGCTCACAACTGGCACATCGAGCTGATCGCCTCCTATCTGGACGCCTGTCGCCGCGGCGAGATCACCCGGCTGATCATCACCGTGCCGCCGCGCTCGATGAAATCGATTTGTGCCAGCGTGGCTTTTCCGGCATGGATATTGGGACACGACCCATCGTTGGAAATTATGTGTGCCAGTTACGGACAGGATTTGTCCGAGAAGCTGGCTCAGGATTGTCTGAGCGTGGTCAACAGCGACTGGTACAAGGAAACCTTTCCAACACGCTTATCCAGTAAGCGTCAGCCTGTGTCAGATTTTAAAACTGATCAACAGGGACATCGTCTCGCAACTTCGGTGGGTGGTGCCGTGACCGGACGGGGCGCAGATTTCATTATCATCGATGACCCTTTAAAACCAGAGGAAGCGATATCAGACACCTTACGGCAAAGGGCGAATGACTGGCTTGATGGCACAGTGCGCAGCCGCTTAAACGACAAAAAAACAGGTTGCATCATCATGATCATGCAGCGTTTGCATCTGGATGATCCGGTTGGCCACGTGTTAGATCAGGAGGAGTGGACAGTGCTCAACTTGCCGGCTATCGCTGAGCGCGATGAACGCTATGAGATCGACACCATCTGGGGTAGGCGCCAATTCATACGTAAAGAAGGGGCAGCACTGCATCCGGCACGCGAACCAGTCGACGTATTGATGAAGCTTAAAAGTGAGCTCGGCGAATATAACTTTGCCGGGCAATATCAGCAGTCGCCGGTGCCGCGTGGCGGCGGCATGGTTAAGGAAGCATGGCTGCAATTTGCCGAGCCTTACGAATGGCCGCAAAAGTTCGACCAAGTGATCCAGAGCTGGGACACCGCCAGCAAGGAAACCGAGTTGAGCGATTATAGCGTTTGCACTACCTGGGGCATTTATCAGAAAAAACGCTTCCTGATTGATGTGGAGCGCAAGCGGCTGGGCTATCCGGAATTAAAGCGCGCTATCGTCGAGCAGGCAACCCTGCATAAACCCAATGTGATCCTGATTGAAGACAAAGCATCCGGTACGCCATTGATTCAGGACTTGCGCCGCGACGGCCTCTCCAACATCAAAGGTGTTATCCCGAATGGAGACAAGGTCATGCGGATGAATGCACAAACCGCACAGTTTGAAGGGGGTTTTGTGGTATTGCCGACAAAAGCGCATTGGCTCGATGCGTTTGTAACGGAATTGACCTCATTCCCTAAAGGGAAGCATGACGATCAGGTTGATTCAACATCACAAGCGCTGGGGTGGATACAAACCGATGGTGACGAGCCGGCAATAATACAATACTACAGAGAACTGGTTGAAAAGAAGCTGGGGATTTTGCCATTGCGATGAGAGGAAGTGGGGGAAACGATCGTTTTGAGAATCGAGCGTCATTAGAAACGAAAACCCGCTCATTCTCGAAACGGACGAACCGGTTTTCGGTAGGTGCGTTGACACTCCAATCTCAAGAAGCGGTCTTTGCGACAGCGGAATCCGCGCACGCCGTTGCTCATAGCCTGCTTGACAATCACCAGTGGGACATCACTATTCTTGGCCACTTGCTCGAGTGCTGACTCTAGCGCGAGTCCCGAAAATGATCCCAAGATGCTCCAGTGTTCATCAAGAATCTGGGACACGGAGTCCGAGACAGGAGGAATGGATAAGGCAGAAGCAGGGACAGGAAAATGCACATTTGATGCGCCCCGTTGCAGGGTTCTTGGTTCAAAGCCTGTTTGCAACGGCCAAACTCAATGGCCTCGATCCCCTGCGCCGGTTGACAGACACGCTCGAAAAATTGCCGACCTGTCCTAACCACCAAATCGATTCCTTGCTCCCATTTGCAAAGCGTCCAGACCAATAATCTGGAACGCAAGGTGGGGCCGCCGGATGCTTACATTTGATCACCTACAGTCTATTCCGCAGAATCGCTTAGTTTTGACGCACAAAATTTGACGAAAAAAATTTATGGCTTGGATGTCAAAGCGGCTTCGAGTACTGTGCCCGAGATTGGCCCGAATACCATCAGACGCGATCGCGCCCGGGACACCCCGACGTAAGACAGTTCTTGATTATTCGAAAGCTCCCGGTCCGCCACCATTAACACGACCGGAGCCTCAAGCCCCTTGAAGCGGGGGACTGTATCAACGACTACTGATTGCTTCAGATTGCGGGATGCATTGGTTGCTAAGATCTTGCTCTTGGCAAGCGCCCCCAATATTTCTTCCCTGACATGAGCGTTCGGTGTCAGCACCGCAATCATCCCTGGAGAGATTCCTTCCTCATTAAGAAGTCTAATGACAACCCCTAGTGTCGACTGAACTGCGACATGAATTCCGCAAACGTCAACCGTCGGCACAACACCCTGGGGCCCTGGCGCATGTATCAACGGGCCTCTGTACAGAGAATCCGTGACCTTCGCAATCGCTTTAGTATTTCGAAGGTTGATTCCAAGCGGGAACGACCTTGTTCCAAGCCGCGTTTCGAGATCATCACGCCGCCGGTAGACCGCTTGATTTGAATCGGCAAAGATCCTCAGCAGGCCACTGACAGGCCGAAGAACCTGCTCGATCAATTCCCACCATTCCCAGTCAAAGTCTTGTCCCTCGTCAACTATAACGACATCCCAGGGGGCGGGGAAAAGAAATTTCGCACGCCCTTCCGTCGATTCCCGAGAGCGGGCGAGATCGTCGAATGTCATCACGGTCACATTTGGATACGGGCTCATTTTTGTTGCGACATGCTGGGAAAGTGGTCCGCTTCGGCAACAGAACAGAATGGTTCGCCCCGTCAGTTCATAGCGCGCAGCCATTTCCATTGCCAAGACCGTTTTTCCCGTGCCGGCACCGCCCTCAACGAGAGCGCGAGGAGCCGAATCAATAATGGAAATAAGCGCGAGTTGCGCTCCTGTCAGGAGCGTTTCCATAGCGTCGATTTCGCCAAGTACCTCTCGTCCGACAAGCACTTTGAACGAGACGGGATCCGCGACCAGGCTTTTTACAATTTCGACACCATCCAGCCCCGGCCCTTGCTCGGCATGCCCGCTTGACGTCGGATGTCCAATCATCCGTCCATGGATCCATTTATCGAGGGCGTATTCGAACTCCTGCATGCAGCAAAAAAGTCTTTTTTCGTATTGGCCGACGCTAAGGCCCGATATTGGCGGTGATTCGCAGTCCGGAAAAATGACCCCGTGTCGAAATCTAATAAATGCGCTTGGCCAACCCTGCGTTGCTTTCAACCGACCTAGAAATTGGTGCTTACACGTGGTGGCCTGTTTTACGGGATCCTTAATTTTGTGTCTGATACCGTTGCGATCTCTGGAAGTCCATTGGTCGGTCGTGGGATCGTACGCTATCGCTCCGCCTTTTACTTCGAGAAATAGCAGCCCGTGGTCCGGATGAACCAGAATGAAATCGGCCTCACCATCCAGTTCGCCCCCTTTGGGGCTGATACCCCACCAAGGGCGCGAATAAAACACATTCCAGGAGCTGTCGAGCGCCTCATCAAGGCGGCGAAAGACTGCAATTTCTGCATTCCGACGCCCATCCGCGAGTACCCAGTCCGGCAACACTAAGGGCCACATGCATGCCATGACATTTACTCCGTTTCCAGTAGGGCTCGAAAATACCCTAACGTGGGGTTGTCATCCTTTCCGACGAGCAGAGCACGGTCGAGGAATCGGTTATGCATTTCGCATGACGTTTCGGGGACCATGGTGCAGGAGTGGCACGATGCCAGAGAATGGCTTTCCGGAGCGGTCATTTCGCCATTGATACACAGAGGATCTGAGGAACACCATTGTGCGGAACGGATTGCTCCTTCCACCGCGGGGCCTAACAGATCCGGCATGGCCTGCCTCTGTAGTCCTCCTAACGTGCCGTCGGAATCTGGTGTCGCCGTATAGATCAGCAATCCTGCCATACCTTGTTCGCCCTCGGACACATAAAGTCGCTCGCGAAGTGACGCGGACGAGTATCCACACTCGAGAGTCAGTTGCCTGATCAGGGCGTGCGCAAATGTGTGCATGAGAAGCAGGCGCGGAGAAGCCGGATAGGGCTTTGGTTTGTCCTCGTTCCTGCTGTGCCATTCTACGGTCCAGCTTGCATCAGCAACGGCGCATCTTTCAATAATCTCGGCCCGTGTTTCCCATTCAGCGAGTCTTCTCAAATTAAACTGCAAAAAAATACCTTCTCCCCGGACCTCGATTGCGGGAAGCCAGTGCAGCGGAGTGACAGAAATGGGGGCGACATCGGCCCCGTCTGGGTCGAATGGTGGATTGATTCTTGTGAATCCCCGTACTACACGGACTTCACGCAGGCGCGCTACACGGATGATCTTGGAAAAATACGGTTTCATGGATTCCGGAACGGGCTCCGCATAGGTCTCAAATTCTTCGTCCTGTTCACTTCCTCCGGATGTGAATACACGATATTCATCCGGGCGCATGTCTTCCGGATTCGATCCATCAAGATCCTGCTGCATCTGTTCGAACCGGTTGGCCAGTTCCTTTGCAGTCATTCCTTCTCTTTCAAGAATTCGGACCAGCGTCGTTGATGTGGGAATGTAATCAATACGGTCCTGTAGTAGCGGAATATCCGCAAGCGTATCCCAGTGGTCCCCGAGCATCCTTTCGAGATTCCTGGTCCAAGGAGGGATGTCAAGTGCAGACTCGATGACCGGATAGTAAAGGTTCGAAGCACCTCGCTGCACTACGCGATAATTGCCATTTTCGCCCGTGCAACTGCACGCTGCATCATCGGTACGCAGCCATGGCCGCTTCCCTAGACACTTCAGTCCTGAAAGGGCCTTCTTTCCGAATGCACCATCTAAAGATCTTTTGTGCTTACAGTCGGGACAACGAACTACAAGACCGGCGAGGCCCGGGCCCTCCGATGTGAGTTTAAGTTCGTCTCTGCTTTTGCAATCCGGCGCGTGCCCCAACCAGAAGTGCCAAGGAAATTCGGCTAAGTGTCCCGAATAACAGGCGGTCGCGAATCTGACCGGTACGGCGTATACCTTTTTCCCGCCGGGCTGCTTCTGCGTACAGAGGGCGCAATATCGATACGCCCGGCCGGCATCATTAGCCCATTTTGAGGCGGGCCGCAGAATTTCACATGACGGGCACTGAAGCCACTCCGGGAATCGCCGTGCGACCAGTGCCGCCGGGTCAAGGTCGTCCGTCCCGGGCTTTGTCGCGCCATCCTCGAGCACTGGAGGAAGGCGAAAATATTTTTTCCCAAGCTTTTTGCAGAGCCGTCTCTCGATTATTTTTTGGAACTTTAAATTTCCGGCGAGTGGCGCACTTCGGTCCCATTCTTCGAGTCCGGCACTGACGGCCGAAACAGGTCCGCCATCCGCCCGCATGTCCATTATGGCGCCCGGAGCGTATGTCATCAGCACGGCACTGCGGCGGATCTCGCCGATAAGGTTGTCAGGCATTATTTTTTCTCCATCTTGGCTGCTCAACTGGTAGGCTGCTATTGGGTTCGCCGCCGCTAGGGTGGGTGCCCGTTCCGTGCCGTGCTTTGTCATTCAGCACTTCAGCAATTCTGAAGCGGCTTGCCGGTTCTACACTTCGCATAGTGTTCATTGTCGGCCAGCCAGCGCCGGACAACCGGCCTGCTGCCATCCTTTTTGCATGTGTTTCTGCATACTGGAGCAGCGAACTCGCGGGTTTGAAAGGATTGATGTAGCTCATAGGTGCGCGCGCCTCCCAGTCGGCAAGGCGGCTGTCGATTTCTCGTTCAGCCAGCGCCAGCTCTCGATCATCGATCGACCGGATACGTCTTTCAATTTCGGACACAACGTCGGCCAGAAGGCCATCTGGCGCCTGATCGAGGCGCGCAGTGCGAGCCATTGCGGCATCACCATGCCGGATCATTGACACCAATACGGCGTGAAGGGCCTTGTCTCGTGCACGCGACGCGAATGGTGTCACGCTGGTTGCCTCGACATCTCGGTAGATCGCGCCGTGCCACGCAGGAAAAGTCTCAAAATGAGACCGGTCTCTGGCTTTCGAAGCGTTGAGCAGACTGAGCACCAGTCCAGGATAAGCGGACCGTCCTACGCGACTGGTCGACTGAATGTATTCGGATCGCGTTTTTGGCTGACCGTTGACAATCATGAGACCCAGCCTTGGAACATCGACCCCAACACTGACCATGTTTGTCGCGAGCACTACATCGACGCAGTCAGGATCGCCTGCGCGGCGTTTGAGCTCACCCAGTATTTCGATAATTTCTTTCTGAGAAACACGCGAGGTCAGTTCCCGGGGAAGTGAAACAGTGCGCGCCAGCTCCTTTCTTCGGGACGAATAAAGTTTGATTGAATCCGGAACGTCATCAAGCATCTGAACGATGGCGCCACCTAACTCACGAAGAGAATTGAAATAGCAAAGCAGGGTTGCATAACCGTCCCTGACTTCGTCCGCCACCCCGAGCGCCGGTCCGCCAGAATGAAGCAGTGAGCCCGCCGCAGCCTGAAGTGCAAATTTTGCGGATCGGCCGGCGGTCGATACTCCAAGGTACATTCGCCAACGCCATGGCCGGTCGTAGTCGACGGCCGCAAAGCCGGAATCGTCGTATGACAGCCCCGGCGGAGGGAATTGACAGCTTTTCCGGTCGAACAACGCCAGTACTTGCTGTTCGGCCCGCCTGATCGTCGCGGTAGATCCGAGAATTTTTGGACGTTTACCATTCTTACGCAAAAGCCAGTCGAACGCCGTTTCATAAAGACCTGTTATTGTCCCGAGCGGTCCGGAAATCAGGTGAAGTTCGTCCTGGATAATAACGTCGGTACTTTTAGAAGTGCCAAAACCAAACAAGCCTGCTACCTCGGTCTTGAATGGCAGCTGGGCAAATTTGTCGACCGTGCCAATCAGCAGTGTAGGCTTCGTGCTGTAAATGTCAGAGTCCACTGTGTAGACCGGCCATTTCCCGAAACCCGCTCCGATGAGGCACTCGGCGTGCTCGCAGTAAGGCCTGACTTTTTCTGTGTTTTCGTCATAATCCCATCTCACTGTCGAGTGGCAGCATGGACACTGATATATCTGCTCCGCGGTAGAGCCGTCTCGGTGGCCGCGAGTTTCTAATGCTTTTTTGAAATTATTGGGAGTGGCATCCTTCCCTACCCAGAGGCCGACAGAAAACTCTGTCGTGCCAATTTTCTTTTTTCCGACACGCGGGAAAATGGCACCTCGCCGTATCAACTCGGACGCAAGTATCATTGAAGAAGCCCGCTCGAACTGTTGAGCAGTCAGCAACCGTAAAGTGTAGCGCATCACTGCGGCATTGCCGGAACCTTCGTCCGGATCTTTGCAAGTCAGTCGCCGATACCAGCCAACCATCGCAATTATTGCAAGATAGGCTTCCGTTTTGCCGCCACCGGTCGGGAACCAAAGAAGATCAAGAATTTCGCGGTTTTCGGACTCAGGATCACACGACGATTCCGCCGCAAGAAGTATGAACCCCAGTTGAAATGGGCGCCACCGCAGGGGACCGTCTTCCGGACTGGCTTTCCATGAGTGCTGCAATGCCATTGCAGCATTGGCATAGCGAAACGATTCTCGGAGGTGGACGTTTCTCCCAATTGCGTTAATGCCAGCTTGAATCCTGTCATGAAGAATCTGGCATGTTTGAAGGTGAGCTTTTGCTGTTCCTGACAGGTCAGTTGGAACCGCTTTAATTTCGAAATTGCGGTTCCTGATCCACTCGCTATATGCCGCTGGGACTGCTCCGAGAAGCCGTTGCAAATCATTGTCGGAGGCATCCGCGAGGGTATGTGCATCGAGAGCCCCTGAGTTCACCAAGCCCTCGAACTCGACACTGCCATCCTCTTTAAAAGCAGGTACGAGGGCGCGTGGAATCCACTCCGACGCAATCCGTCTTGCCGATTCTCCTTCAGTTTCCCAAGAAACGGAGCATTGGTGCCCAGCAGCATACTCGTGACAGTTTCGATAGAGGAGGCGGGCGGACTTGTGCTCCGGATCATTGGACAAGGCTGCCGGCGGGCGGGGAACAATACGCGTTTTTCCGGTGGGTCTGATCTCGAGAGCAGTTTGAAACAGCGTCAGGCGCTCAACAAGAATCGAGCTAAAATCTTCTGGCCTACTACGGTTTATCAGCGTTACTGTTGCCAACAATCCCTGCTTCCAGCGGAGCGTTCGTACTTGGATTTCTACGTCGGCTTCGAGGCCAGCTGCATGGAGTCTGTGTGAATGAGGTTCACCGGGTAGCAACAGTAGGTCATCCAGCTTAAATTCATACGGCTTTCTAGCCCAGCGCGTCAGATTTTTTCCATCGCTCGCTAAGTCAGTTGAATGCTCGTACGTTGCGAATCGCACCGTCATGGAAAAGCGGTGTTCGTCAACTTCAGACTTCGTCGCAAACGACAAGCCCATGCAACAAGGTCGTTGCTGCCCTACTACCGTTGCCGAAGAAGGGCTTTCGTCTTCTTCATCGTCACCGCCGCTCCCGTCGTCATCGCCGGCATCCATGCGATCTCCGAGCGGCCAAAGTATGCCTGTAAGATAAACGTCCGACGGTTTGATGCGTTCCGCTTCAAGTACCTCTTCCGCAAGCAAGGGGCCGACAAGGTCCGACTCGAGACGAGCGACTATCTGCTTTCTAGCTTCTTCAGCTTGATTCATCCATTCGCTCCGTTTCAATATCGAAAATAAACCATGCCATATCCCAGAACAAGCGGAGCCAGCATGAAACCGGAATCCCGCCAGGGCGCATGTAGCATTTCTCTAATGGGGTCATCCGGTGCCACGGCGAGGGTACGGGCCCCGAACGACTTCAGATAGCGAATCTCGTTTGGTATTTTGCACCGATTAAGATGAACGATTTCATTCACCTTAAAGGCGATGTCCGTCATGTCGTGGTTCACGCGACGACTAAGAAATGCGTACGGATTGTCATGGGCCTCTGGGTCGCCAATCCCGTACATCAGATTTGGTTCTGACCCGGTCGCCTTCGCCGTAGCCGCGGTGATTTTTCCTGACATGCCGGCGATGCGGGCTTGCGCAGCTGTCACATCCTGAGACGAGGAAAAAAATGACTTTCCGGAAAGCCCTGGGGCGTCAATATCATTAATGCGGCCAATTTCGACCATTGAGCGAGCGAGTGACTTTTTATCACTGAATGGGAACGGAGTATACGCTCTGCCGGAAGGCATTAGTCGCCGTGGGTGAGCCAGAGTGGCGGCCTTACTTACCAGGAGCTGCTTTCGGGCTCGGGATGCACCTACGAAAAGAATGCGGGCTTCTGCTAAAATATTATTAGCATTGATTCCTTGTCCGAATGCTGAAGGCGCAGGCATGTATAGCCTGACCTGATCTGCCTCGCGGCCTTTAGCTCCGTGAATCGTTCCTATGAGAGGACCTTCGAAGCCAAAATCGGGCATACAAAGATCGATCGGAGGCGATCCGTTCGCAAGTCTTTGTGCAAGCTTTCGAACCGAAATCCGCGTTTGCGATTCTCCTACCAGTCGCACCAGGATTGACCACCCCTCGTCGACCGTAACGTTGCATTGAATTTTTTTCTGCAGCCAGCGTTCCCTGAAAACCGATTCCGTTATTTCAGAATCAATCCAATTCCAGAACATGAGACATATCCATGCATGAATCATGGGAGGCAAACCGGACATTCTCAGGCGATGTGGGCGCATCCCCAGATATCCGGAAGCTTGAAGAGCCTCGCCTCGTCGACGGAACAGAAGAAATGAATTCCCGAGATCGTCCGGGAGATTCTTCAAATCGTCCCCGTAGGCATCGAGAAGTCCATGATTTGCCTGCTGAATTAGGTCCCTGATTCCCTGAAGTTTTTTTTCTTCCGTTTCGGTTTTATTTCTCAACAGCGCTCTTCCGCTGGAGAACACCTTCTGAAGGGTAGGGTCACCGGTTCGGTAAATTTTCAGAAGTTCCATTTCTGTGAAATCATTGGCCATGAATCGCCGAATATTTTCTGGTAAAGTGCCGTTGGCTGCCGCTGCTGCAGGTTGGTCCTCGGCAAAGCCGTAGATACCTTGTGCCTCGTCTGACAGTACCGTGACTCCTGCTTCTCGTGGCAAGGCGTTGATCAGTTCCAGCATGAGCTGGACTCGAGCGCCGACCACATCCTGCGCCTCGTCAACAAGCAGATGCTTTACCTGCGAAAGGTATCCGAAAACGCCGTCGTGATTCTCAATTAACTCAATTACCTTTTTGATGTTGTCTTCGTAGCTGCCGGACATCGTTACATCATGATTAAATCCAGATTGAATTGCCCAGGAGTGTGCGTCGATTGTGGCAATACGTATGCCGGCCGCTTCATTGGGATTCGTAAGGTAGCTGCCAATTCTGCTGCGCAATTCGTGGACGGCGGTTTGGGTAAAACTGACCAGCCAGATTGAATTCGGCTCAAGTTCGGCGTGATCAATGAGCCATGCTACGCGCGCGCATGCGACTGCGGTCTTTCCTGTTCCTGGCCCCGCGTCAACCAATAGCCTTGCAGTGACCTCGGCCCTGATAACGCCAGTCTGCTCCCGGTCCCAATCTGTCGTAGTCGCGTCCGGTCCGGTTGATGGGGCGATAGCCGGCAATCCTGAAATTGGTTTTTGCGGCGAATTCGAGCCTTGCTCTTGCGGTATTAACTGAATGAAAGTGCCGTCTTGTAGGATATAAAGCTTGCTTTTGTATTTGACATGCGAGATATGGCCTGAGTTATGAACCGGGCGGTCAATTGTCTTTATTAATTTTTCACCATAGAAAACTTTGACACAAACGCTCGGCATTTCTCAACTTCCTTTCGGGTAGGCACTGGTATTGAGAGCTCATATCATGCCAGATTTGCAAATATTGCAAAAGGTAAACTGGTGGTTGCCGCTCGCTCGATTCTTTTGCCGTGTTTGGTGCATCGGAATTGTTGTATACCTCCGCCGCAGGGCATGGAGTACCGGTCAGTTTTTGCACAGTTCTGTGACATCGCGGGACCTGATATTGGCGATTGTTTGAATGGTTGTCTTGGTGAACTAGGCTGCCCCTACTGTGATTAGGTAGTCGTTTGCGACAGATTTAAATTCAACTTTGGCATAAAGTGCCTGAGCGGCCTTTGTAATATCATTGACCCGCCACTGGGCGCACCTTTTTTTTGTGCAGGATCGGTGGCATGCAGCTTCGGTGCCGGATCCAGAAAGATCACACCGTCGTGAATTGCCTTGAGCAGTCGCTCGGCAGACGTGTAGATACAATATTGTCTCAGATCCTTAACTCTGGTGGGGATAAAAGCCCGACGGGCTGCTAGGTGTTGCCTTGTTGCCTTGTTGCCTTGTTGCCTTGTTGCCTTGTTGCCTTTATGCCTTGTTGCCACCTCACGGCTTGTCGTGCTACAAGATGGCGACAGCACGAATTTTCTAATTGGTGAAGACTTTTTGGCGCTGACCCATTTTTGACCCAGGCTGCCGATTTCTAATCACCTATAGTCAGCCGCTGAAGCCCCGTAGAGGGGGCAATCGTTTGCAAAGCATGCGGGCGGGTCAATGAATTCCGGCAGCCTGGGTCAAAAATGGGTCAGCGCCAACACCTGCAGTCTAAGTTACGTTGCTGCTGACAAGCACTTCTTGGATGCGGCTAGGCCGCAATGGAGTCCGCGCGAATGAGCATTTCGGTTGAAGATCATGTGCGCGAGGAAGCACGGCGCACACTTGCAGCGTACCGCGCCCAGCCAAACTTGGTTCGCGAACATGTTGGAATCGAGGACGAAGTATTAAGCGGAGGATACGGTCATCGGCAAATCCACGAGCTAATACAAAACGCTGCGGACGCGATTCTCGAGAGCGGCAACGCCGGGCGAGTTCATCTGCTATTGACGCGTGAAGCGCTGTACTGCGCTAACGAGGGAGCGCCAATAGACGCAGAGGGGATTGACGCGATTCTTAATTCTCATATGTCCCGGAAGCGCGGTGCCCAGATTGGCCAGTTCGGTATTGGATTCAAGTCTGTTCTCGCTATTTCGACCCGCCCGGAGTTTCACTGCCGCTCCGGAAGCTTCGCGTTTGATGCGGATTGGTCAAGAGAACAGGTGCGCCAAGTGCTCCCGAGCGTGGACCGAACGCCTGTGCTCCGCTTGGCGAAAGTGTTGCCCCCTTCGGACGTGAGTGACGACGCGCAGCTGGCGAACCTCATGCGGTGGGCGACGACCGTCGTCAAGCTTCCTCGAACCATCGATGGTACTCAGTGGATTTCGCAGGATCTCGACGCCTTTCCGCGCGAGTTCCTACTCTTTTCTCCCCACGTGCAGCTCCTGACCATGGACGATCAAGTGACCGGCCGGATTCGCGAGATCGCGACCACGCATCACAAAAATCTCGTTGCAATCTCCGAAGCCGGAGACGAGGCGGAGTGGGCGGTGTTTGCCAAGGATGTCGATGTTAAACGGCTTAGTGTGGAGGCCCAGATGGATGCGGATCGAAAGACCCGAGACCGTTCAGCGTTACCAGTCCTTTGGGCAGTTCCGCGCGAAGGAAAGCGCTCGCGTGGCCAGTTTTGGGCTTTTTTTCCAACAGAAACAGAAACAAGCCTCACGGGGATCGTGAACGCCCCATGGAAAACGAATGCCGACAGACAGAACCTCCTGGACGGTCCCTTCAATCGCGCTCTTCTGAAGGAAACGGTCCGGTTGGTAAGCACGTCGCTTGCAGCGTTGTATCGACGCGACGATCCGGGCTATTTGCTAGACCTGCTTCCTACGAGAGCGTCAGACGCGGCAGGATGGGCCGACGCGGCCCTAATTGAGGAACTGGAGGCGGAACTGGTCTCGGTGGAGTGCGTGCCGAACACCTTTGGAAAGCTGCAACATACGAGTGTGGTGCAAATGCGTCCGGACGTTGCCCTGTCTGGACCAGTCGGCGACCTGCTGTCAGGCCCCGACGGCGAGCTTTCGGGCGCTTGGGTTCACAAAAGTGTGGAAAAACGTGAGCGACGGGCCAAAGCCGAACGTATTGGCGTCAAGAAGGCACTGATCAAGGCTTGGCTCAAGGCGCTTGCCGAACCATTGTCGCCAGCGTCGTCGGTGCGCGCTATTATCGCCGCCGGTGTCGTAGAGAAAGAACTGCCGCGGTCGCAGGTCGATGAGTTGCGCGACGCGGAAATCATTCTGACCGAGGCGGGCGGGTTAGTAAGTGCGAAGAGTCCGAGCCTCTTGCTGCCTCGGGCTGACGAACCTGGCGAGGCGAATGATCTGTTCGTACATCGAGTGGTTGCAGCTGATCCACAGGCTCGCAATGTGCTCCGAACCCTCAAAGTCCCTGAGCAAAGCGCCGCTTCGTATTTGAATTCCCTTCTCAGTGGCTACCGTGTCGACTGGGGGCAGGCTTGGTCTCACCTGAGAGAGCTTTCGTTGGTGGACGCTGTGACTATTCTTGCGAAACACGCAAGCCGCCACACGCTCCATGTGAAAACGTTGGCCGGCGACTACAAACCGTTGAGAATGACGCTTCTGCCCGGGCAGATCGTCCCAGCATCCGGAGAGCGTGATGCGGGCGTCTGTATCGATCTGGATTCTCACCGCGATGACGGCGATTTGCTTCGGAAGTTGGAAGCGACAGAAATTCCATTGCCCGGAAGGGATCAGCAATACACCCCTTGGTTCAATGGCTACCTTCACGCGGCGATAATCGAATTCTGCGCGAGGCTTCAGAAAGCCGCGGCGCGGCCACGGTGGGACCTCTTGTCGTTCGGAGAGTATCTGACAGCTGGCCCCTTGGACCCGCTGACCGTGCTCTCGGAAGAAGGTCGCGTTCGTATGACGCTCGCATTGGTTCCGCATCTGACAAACGAGCGATCGTGGGTCCTCCGGCACCAAACGCGACCAGAGGTTTACCCACCGTTGGAGTGCGTACCGCCGATCCGATGGATGCTGCAAAAGCATGGACGCCTATCCACGTCCCTCGGAACAAAGGACATACCGCACGCCGTGAGTTCTACGTTGGCAGCATGGAGCCAAATCCTGCCAGTAGCCACGCTTGATGCGGCATCGTCATCGGCGTTGAAACTGCCGGATTCACTTAAAGCTCTGTCAGCTCTGCAGTGGACTGCCGGGTTTACTCAGATCCAACATGTGTCCGATGAACGCCTCGTGGGGGGGTTCTATCGGGCGGCAGCTGAAATCATCAATCCGGCGCCAGCGCTGTTGTGGTGTCGACAGGGCGAGGACACGGTCGCCCGGCCGCCTTCAACGATTCACCTCGCCAGCGACGCCGAGACAGCTCAGGCGCACCGTACCGCAGGAGTCCCATCCGTTATTGTCCCGGATCGGAAGAGCGTGGAGCTGCTTGTTGATCGCTGGGGAATGCAGAGGGCTGCTGGCACAGTGCGCTATGTCGCCACATCGGACGAGACTCCGTTGACCGATGCATTCCCCGGCCTGCGGCGCTACTTGTCCGAGGCGGACTGGCAGACACCTATGCAGCGTTGTGATGATATCTGGTTCGAGTCTATCGGCGAGGATGCAACTGGAGTGGTTGGTCTCCAATTCGCACGAGTGGGCGACCGACTGTGCTTCCTAACGAACCTCGTTCCATTTGATTTGGTTAGACACATTGCCGCGGATCTTGAGGTCACGCTCAGCAATGACCAAGTTCAGGACGTGCTGGACTACGCGCGACGTGAAGCGCGTCAGCGCGCAGTTGAGGTTGCCCGCGCGAGCGATGACGTCTCTGAAAAGCTTGTCTCGCTCATGGATGCCGCCACGCTCCTGAACGGGCTCCCCGCTGGCGTGCAATCGATTCTTGTCGAACGACGCGAACATCGGTCCGCGCAGCACGTGGCGCGAACGGCGTTGGCTGTGTACGGAGTCGAGGTCCTCCCGCACTATGCCGAAGCACTTGCCCGCGCTGGTCTCGAGCCACCGAGCCGGTGGGGCAGCAGCCCCAGGGCTCAAGAGTTTGTCGACGAGCTGGGTTTCCCTGCAGAGTATGCCGGATTCCAACGGCTACGGCGTGACCCGACCTTGGATGTGGATGGCCCGATTGAACTTAAGCCCCTGCACGAATTTCAGAAATCGATTGGCAGACGTATTCAGGATTTCATCCAGAAATCGACACCGGAACGAGGTCTTCTTTCATTGCCGACGGGGTCTGGAAAGACGCGCGTAGTTGTTCAAGCAATCGTCGAATCCATGGAGCGCGGCGAGTTTGACGGTTCTGTCGTGTGGGTAGCACAATCCGACGAATTGTGCGAGCAAGCCGTTCAGTCGTGGGCGCAAGTCTGGCGGGCATTCGGGCCGCGCCGCCGTCTGCGGATCAGTCGCCTGTGGGGTCAGACAAACAACCGCGTCGTGGAAGCCATCGCCCCGCATATCGTCATCGCGACTTATCAGAGCCTGGCCAGTCGCTTGCGTTCACCCTCGTATGCGTGGCTGCTTGATGCGACGTGCATCATTATCGACGAAGCGCACGGTTCGATCGCACTGTCCTACACGGACATACTGGACAGCTTTGGCCTGACAGCCCGCAACACGGCACGTCCGTTGATCGGCTTGACAGCCACCCCATTCAGGTCAGCAGCAGATCCAGCTGAGACTCAATGGCTCGTCAATCGCTATGGAAAGCAGCGTTTCGATCATGACGTTATCTCCGGCGACGATCCATACCCCGTGCTGCAGGGGATGGGCGTACTCGCACGAGTTGACCAGCAGGTTCTCGAGGGAGGGGATCTGACTCTGACCGAAGCCGAGCTTGCCGAATTAATTCAGTTCAAGCGCATTCCAGCGTCAGCAGAGTCGCGCTTGGGTCAGAGCGAGCCGAGAAACACCCGGCTGATTGAGTCTATCAAGACGCTTCCAAGCGATTGGCCGGTGCTCCTCTTCGCAACGTCCGTGGAGCACGCGCACTTGATGGCAGCGCTGCTCTCTATGGAGGGCGTCTCGGCGAAGGCAATATCTGGCGCGACGGATCCGGGAGCGCGACGACACTACATCGAGGAGTTTCGCCAAGGGCGAATTCGAGTTCTGTCGAACTACAACGTCCTGTCAACTGGCTTCGATGCGCCGTCACTGCGCGCCCTGTACATCGCGAGGCCAGTCTTTAGTCCAGTGTTGTACCAGCAGATGCTCGGGCGGGGATTGCGTGGGCCTCTGAACGGTGGCAAGGAGCGATGCCTTGTTGTGAACGTCCAGGATAACATTGCCCAGTTCGGTGAACAGCTCGCCTTCCGTCACTTTGAATACCTTTGGAAAGGCGAGTCGACCGTCTGAAGCGTCCGCCTTTACGCAGGGCCGTTTTAGTGCACAGCTTCCGCCACGCGTTCTATCGGAATGTGATCGACAACGGCCTGACGCCAATCGAGTGTGACACGACGCGCGTAACGACACGCTCGCCAGCGCGGATCGGGAAGTTCCGCAAATGCGTCCATGACTCCAGGTAGCTGATGCGCGGAAACGACCTAATTGATGCCGCGTCAGTGAGGCCTGTTGCCGGAGATGGAGCGTCGATATGGCAAGGCCCATACAAAATGGTTCTTCTTGGCGACGGGCCCAGCTTTCGTACATGCTGCGGATTTCCTCGACTCCCCGGTGGACCACCCGGCATCATGTGCTATGAAAACCTATTATGGAGTGTGCGGACTCTATGAGATCCGCAACCTTGTTGGGGGCATAAGGTACATTGGTTCATCGGAAGATTTAGGGAAAAGGCTTGGTGCTCATCGGAACCAGTTGCGCAAAGGCATTCACGGCAACCGCCTGCTGCAAGGGGCATGGAATAAATACGGCGAGGCCGCCTTTGCCTTCCGCGTGGCCGCCCTGCTCGTAGAAGCCGATCAGTTCCCCACCGAGGGTCGGTGGATAAAAGCGTGCCTGGCCGATGGCGAACTGTTGTACAACCTGGCCGACGATGTGCTTGCGCCAGGCAAGGGGTACAAGCACACGCCTGAAACACGGGCGTTGCGACGGTTGATTACCATCGCCCGTTTCGCCGATCCGAATGAGCGCAAGAAAGTATCGGATTCGGCGAAGCGTACACTGGCCGATCCCGAGATTCGGGCGAAACGGTCGGCGCAACGCAGGGCCGAAAATGCCGATCCGGCAATGCGCAAAAAGCGGTCGGATGGCATGAAAGCCTATTACGCGAACACGCCGGGCGCACGCGAAAAAACGGCGGCAGCGGTCAGGAAAACGCGCCAACGGATGAAGTTGAATCAGGTGGAGAACCCGCCATCAACCGCGCCCGAACCGCCGTTAGTGGTTCCTGCGATTCCGTTGGAGTCACCCCTCAAGATGCGCGATATACCGTATCTGCTGATAGTCAACGGCGACACCAAGACCTTAACCGAGTGGGCCAAGGGCGTCGGCATCACGACCCACGCCATCGTGTTCCGACTCCAAAATGGCTGGACACCAGAACGGGCTGTCTCGGAGGTTGCTCCAGAACGCCCGAACGCGAAGCTGACGCTGGAACAGGCGACACAGATTCGCGCGCAGTACCCGGCCAAAAGTTACGCCGAGCTGGCCTCGCAATTCGGCGTGGACAAAAAGACGGTCCTGAATATCATCCATGGCCGCATCTTCCACGACGACGGTTATGCGCCGACGAATCACGATTGGGCGAACTGCGCCGAGCGGTCAACCATCAAGTCCACCAGTCACCTGATCACCGTCAACGGCGAAACCAAGACACTGACGGCCTGGGCCGACGACTTGGGTATCTCCCCGAATACCATTCAGGCGAGGCTAAAGAATGGATGGACGCCGGAAGCAGCGGCAAGCGTCAAACATCGGCCGCTCCACAATCAGAAATTGACGCCAGGGGATGCTGCAAAAATCCGCGCATCTTATCCGGCGACCCCAAGCACGAAACTCGCCGTCATGTTCGGCGTGAGCAAGAAAAGCATTCTGAATATCCTGCACGGCAAAACATTTAAATAGCAATGCTGCTTCTGCGAGCCAAGCCGCCATCGGGCGGCTTTTTTTTGTGGTGAATAGGAATTCGAGAAGCTGATAGAGCAAGCGACCTTCTGGTTCAAACAGGGCGCCGACGCGATCGATCCGCCATCCTTGCACGAATAGGGCATGGCGCTGGCGCAAGGCGCTCAAGGCCCCGATCACGTCGCCCGCGGCGAGGAAATGGTGTATCGCGCGAGCCAGCTCGACAACGTCGACGCGGCCGCGTGTGTTGGCCAATGGCTCATGTTTGGCTCCAAGACGTTCGAGGTGGACGTGGAAGAGGCCCGGATCTTTCTGGAACGCGCGGCCGAATGCTCGCCAACGGGCATGGCGTCGCGACAGACGAAGCGGGCGCAATGGAATGGCTGCTCAAGGCGGTTAAAAAGGGCCATGCGCTGGCAAGTGTGGCCTTGGGGCGCATCAAGCGGGCTGCAATTGCGGGGAGCGTGGATTTCCAAGAAGCGGAGGATCTTTTCCGCATCGCGCTGGTTGACGCCAACGTCGCACGACTCGAACTGGCTGAGCTTTACACCCTGCATAGCGAGGCCCCCCAGCACCGCTTGGACGCGGCGAGCTTGCTTCAACAGTGCTACGAGTTCGCCCTCGAAGAGGACGACAAGGAGCTCGCGGAACTGTGCAAGCTCAAATCGCCGGCGGCCGTCGCCGAACTAGTGCGAGCCCTCCCGCGTATGGATACCACCATGCGCAAGAGCGCCGTCTTTGTCACGAATTTTTTCACCGCGAACGGCCAGCCGCACCGGAGAAGGAGCGATCAAATCGAGGCATTTTGGGTGAAGGCTAGAGCCTTCACCGACATCGCGCAGCAGGCGTCGGCTGCAAATCGCACGGCCGCACCGGCGCTGCCGTTTAGTCCCGAGCGGAGCGGCCCACAAACGCCTGGCGCAAAAACAGCCAGTCCAAGGATGCGCGGGGCAAGACTAGCTTTGGAGCTGGCGGCGAAGCCCGCACTGAAACAAGGACGCAACGACTATTGCGGATGTGGCTCTCAAAAGAAGCACAAAGCATGCTGCGGCCGATGATCGAACCCGCTCGCCGCGACAGGAGCCTTCGGCAACGCAGCGCCGGCTAAAACCTACGCCGGGTTGCCCGAGCATGGCGCTTCAGGGGATGGTCAAACGAAAGCGAAGTATCTTGGCGAGCCCCGATCGTTGCGGTCACAACCTGCGCCTGATTATGAGAAAGCTCCTGTTTTTTGCGCCGCAATAGTCGCGCAGCTTTGGCTTGCCATGAAAAATGCCGTGTGTCGCGAACGACTCGTGATCGTCAAATTTTGAATTGTTCAGGGTTGACTAAATAGATGTTGACAATCAAGCCGTTATTATTTCAATATTCATTGATAAAGATATTTCCCGGAACTACTGCACGGACTGAATAATTTAACTGTTTGCGAAACACTTACTGTGTCTTTTCGATTATAGGGGGAATTATGTTTCGGCCATCAATTTTGTGGATCGTTGTTTTTGTCGCAATAAGTGGCTGCACCACTCAACTTAAAAGCGATTTGATTCAGCCCGATTCATACCTGTCCAGCGCCGCGACACAAAGGGGGCTGTTCTATCGACTTCCGGCAAAGCAAATTACGGTGACAGTGGATTTCGAATTAACCCGATGCACTGCCGTACCCGACTTAAACAATAAAAGCAAAATACGTCTTGACGCCAAAGTGACGGCAACGCTTGCCGAGAATATTATTGGAGACAACACACAAACCTATGTATTGGATTATGAGGCGTTGGCTGCTACGACCAAGGTAACTAATATGGACATTGGTGTGACTGATACCGGCCTTTTGACCGGTATCAATAGCGCCGTCGTCGATCAAACCGGCAATGTCATTAAAGACACTGCAACATCCGTAGCAAGCATTGCGCGTGCAATTGTTTTGCCGTACTCGATTCCAGACATGGTCCCATTAGATTTCCGTGGCACACCGCCAGTGCCTCCAAAACAAACGAAAAAACCGAAATTATCTCCGCCTGAAGATTTGTGTAAAACATTCAATATTGTAAAAAATGCACTGGACGATGCCCAGAAAAAGTACAAGGCAGATCCAAAATTAGATACCGCTCGCGCCAATCTCGAAATGGAGATTACCGCAGCGGAGGCATTGATCACGCAGCTAAAAGCCGACGCAGAGTTCCATTCGAAGTTCGGAACAAAAGCACTGCAGAAAGAGACTCTTGCCGAAATCGAGGCAACCAACAAGCTGAAACATCAAAAAACCGCCGAATTAAAGAGTAAGGGGGAGTCGACCACCGATGCTGATGCAAAAACTCTGGCCGATGCCAAGGCAAAGCTTTTCTTTGCTAATTCTCTCAGCTTTATCCCCAGAGCTGATAATCTGGTCCAAACTGTCGAGCTGCCCATCGATGACATAAGTCCGTTATTTGAACATACGTCAGCGGCGACCATCGCAGTGTGCGGGAAAGACTCGTCCAATTTTAATTGCGTAGCGGCGCCGACCGTGACAATTTCGTTTGAACTTGAATCAAAAAAGGTTGCACAGACGGGGACAGCACCCGTTGGGAATGATTCGAAAAACCACGCCGCGACCGGAACTGACTCGAATTTTCGGAGTAACTCTCAACACGATCCCATCCAATTGGGGATCGCATTTAGGATGCCTGCGACAGCAAGAGCGGTGATTGAGGTTTCTAATCCCGCAGACACGGATCAAAAAACAAAGTTAACGCTGCTCGATAGGATCGTTCAAATTCCGCAGTTAGGCCCGATCGGTTCGCTTACATTGACCAACAAGGCATTTGACGACAACCTCCTGAATGTGGCGTTCAATGGCACTGGAGGCATCAGTAAACTCACATTCCAATCAAAATCCCAAGCTGCCAATGCCGCATCTGCTGCGAATAGTGTTGCATCAACATACCTAGATTTTGCCAAGACTCGCCAGGCTGATCGTGTAGACACCGCAAAACAACAAATCGATTTGAACAAAAGCCAAGCGTCAGCCAGCGCCGATGTCGCCTCAAATAATGTAAAAACGCTTCGGGATATCCAACGGTTGCAAGCATTACGTACGGGGCAAGCGAGCACGAACGAAATTACCCTGGAATCAATGAAAACAGAACAGGAAATTTTGGATCAGCAGCTTCAAATCATCAAAACCAAGAACGCAATCAACGACGAAATTATCAAGGCTAACGCCAAGCAAGGGAACTAGACGTAACGGATTGTCCTGCTGCACGCTGGCTATACCTTAGGAAACGCTGATTAATTCGCCAGCCATCGGTTCCGTCCACATGCCAGACCTGCGACAATAACGTCACTCTGAACACCAGCGTTTCGACCATGCAGAAAAGTTTTTCCGACTTTGAGTACGCCGCCAAGAAGAAGCTCACGCGGCGCGACCGTTTCCTTGCCGAGATCGATGCTGTGACGCCGTGGGCGAAGCTGGAGGCGCTGATCGAGCCGTTTTATCCAAAGGTCGCCGGTCCAGGCCGACCGCCAATTGGCCTCGCGCGCATGCTGCGCATGTACGTGGCGCAGCAGTGCTTTGGTTTGTCGGATGAAGGGATCGAAGATGCGATTTACGATAGCCAGGCGATCCGTGGCTTTGTCGGTATCGACCTCAACCGCGAGTCCGCGCCGGATGCGACGACCTTGCTGAAGTTCCGGCATCTGCTTGAGGCCAATGAACTGACCCGCAAGATCTTCGACACGATCAACGGGCACTTGGCCGAGAAGGGTTTGATGATGCGCGAAGGCACCATCGTCGATGCCACGCTGATCGCGGCCCCGCCCTCGACCAAGAACAAAGACAAGAAACGCGACCCCGACATGCACCAGTCGAAGAAGGGGAACCAGTGGCGTGTGTCACGAACACAGGCGTGAACCTGTGATGCTGTACTGAAGATGGGAGAAGGC